>JBGPYP010000412.1:0-2115 GCA_041493285.1 Casimicrobiaceae bacterium | reverse complement strand
GCTCGAGGATTGCGGTACCGGACGCGGTGTCGCGCGTGATCGGTAGCGGAAAGAGTTTTTTCAGCTCTTCGAAGCGGGGCCCGGCGTTGGCGCCGACGTCGAGCATTCCATCATCCCGGACGAGCGTGATGCCGACCATTTCGCCCGCGAACAGCCGCTGGCAGCTCTGCAGGATCACGTCGAAAACCGGTTTCGTATCCGCGATCGAGCTGCTGATGGCTGCAAGGACTTCGCCCGAGGCCCGCTGCTGGTCGAGCGCCTCCTTGGTCTCGTTGAACAAGCGCACATTCTCGAGCGCGATCGCCGCTTGGTCGCCGAAGGTCTGCAACAGCGCGACCTCCCGCTCGCTGAACGAACGTACTTCCTGCCGGCGCAGCAGGATCGTGCCGAAGGGCTTGCCCTCGCGAAACAGCGGCACTACGACGACCGTGCGGTGGCCATAGCGCTGCGCAATCTCGAGGCTGAGCGGGTAATCGACGCCCTCAGCCTGCATGTCCCTCACCTGAATGGTCTTCCGCTCGAGCAGCGCGCGGCCGGAGACCGAATCACGGTTGATCGGCAACGCATCGACATGGGTCACCGGATCCGGCGACGGCCCCTTCGACGCAAGATGTCGCAACATATCGCCGTCGGTCAGATACATCGACGCCGCGGATGCGTCGCACAGGCGCGCGGCGCGCTCCGCGATCGCGTCGAGCACGGGCTGCACGTCGGTCGGCGAACTCGAGATTACCCGAAGGATCTCGCTGATCGCGGTCTGCTGCTCCAGCGCTTCCTTCGTCTCGTTGAACAGGCGCACGTTCTCGATCGCGATCGCCGCCTGGTCGGCGAAGGTCTTCACCAGCGAAATCTGCTTGTCGGTGAACGCTCGCGCTTCCGTGCGCCAAAGCGCGATCGCGCCGATCGCACGATCCTCGCGCATCAGCGGGACGGCCAAGATCGCGCGGAACCCGAAGTTCTGTTGTGGCGCCCGCGCTTCGGGGTATTCCGTGTCAAGCAGAGGAACGACGTCGGCGTGGTGGATGGTCTCGCGATCGATCGTCGCGCGGCCGACAACGATGCCGCGACTCAGGGCAATGCGGTCGCCCTCCTCGAAGTTCGACATGCTACCGAAGCCGGCCGCGAACTGAAGGTCATCTCCCTCGACCAGAAAGATCCCCGATTCTGCCGCGTCGCACAGTTTCAATGCGCGCTCGGCGACGGCATTGAGCATCGGCCGCACGTCGCCCGGCGAGCTGGAAATCACCCGCAGTATCTCGCTGATCGCCGTCTGCTGGTCGAGTGCCTCCTTGGTCTCGTTGAACAGACGCACGTTGTCGATGGCGATCGCGGCCTGGCGGGCGAAAGTTTCCAACAGGGCGACCTGGTTGGGCAAGAACAGGCCGGGTTGGCGCCGGAAAATGAATATGCTTCCGTAGGCGACATCTTCGCGGACGAGCGGAACCGCGAGCGCCGCCCGCAGACCCTGTGGCACAGCGTTTTGGCGGGCGTCCGGGTATTCGCTATCGAACAGCGGCAGCACGTCGGCGATATGGACCGTCTCGCGATCGAGCACGGCCCGGCCGTTTATCGACGATCTCTTTAGCGCGGTCGGTTGAACCGAGGGCTGGCCCCGTTCACCCTCCCTTGAATAAATTGCCGCTGGACGAAGGATGTTGCCGTCGGCGAGCAGCACGCGCGCGTACGGCGAATCGCACAGGTACGCTGCCCGTTCGGCCACGGCGTCGAGCACGGGCTGCACGTCGGTGGGCGAGCTCGAGATGACGCGCAGGATTTCGCTGATCGCCGTCTGTTGCTCCAGGGAATTCTTGAGCTCGAGGGTGCGTTCTTGGACCTTGCGCTCGAGGCCCGCGTACGATTCGCGCAATTGGGCCGACATGCGATTGAACCGGTTGGCGAGCGCCTCCAGCTCGTCGCCGGTATGCACTTCGATCTTCTGGTCAAGCTCGCCGGCACCGATGCGCTGCGCGCCTTCCTCGAGCGTGCGAATTGGGCGCACCATGCCGCGTGCGAGCGCCAGCGCGCCGAGAGCCGAGATCACCAGGCCGGCCAGCAACATGAGTCCGGTGCGCAGGATCGAGGCGTTGAGCTTCTCGTACACCTCTGCGACCGGCT
>JBGPYP010000370.1:0-2509 GCA_041493285.1 Casimicrobiaceae bacterium | reverse complement strand
CCGACGCGGGGTGGTGGAACACCCTGCTCAGCGAGCTGGACACAGGGAAGCGTGTATTCACCGGGCCGGTCGCGCCGGGCTGGCGTTCGTCGGAGTGGATGGTCGTCGGCTACCTCGTCGAATACGCCCAGTTTCACCGGCCCCACCATCCGGGAGTGCACGAGGTGCCGGGAATCAATTTTGTCTGCGAGCGTGGGCTGTTGGACTCGAACGATGTGCTGCGGCAGCGGGGTTTGTTCAAGACGTTCACGCTGTGGCGGCTCGCGCGCGAGCAAAACATCGTTGCCACGCGCTGCGACGAAATGCAGGTCGTCTTCCGGCGCCGACTCGAGCCGAAAAGCTTCCTGCGCCGCCGCTACCTGCACGGACGCTGTTTCGGGGGGTGCCGTCACGAGCAGCCCGGGCAGCCGTTGCGCTGGGGTTGCGTGCTGTTCGCCCCTGCCTTGCCGGTTCTGAGGTGCGCCCGAATCTGGCGGGCGGCACGGCGCCACGCCGATCTCCACCGTGCCTACTGGCGGCAGCTGCACTGGGTGGTGCTGTCGGAACTCGCGTGGTCGTGGGGCGAGTTCGTCGGCTATCTGTTGGGCGCGGGCGACGCCTGCGACCGTCTGGACTAGCGCGCATCGTGGCCAGTCTCGTGCCCGCTACGGCCGACGCGGCAACGGCGCCGCCCGGAATCGCCTGCTCGGTCCTCATCGGACGTGTCAGCAAGCAGGAAGCCGCCCGCGTGCTCGACACGCTGACCGCGTTGCGCGAGCAGACTCCGGCGGTCGCCCATGAAGTCATCGTCGCCGACCGGCTCAACGACGCAGTGAGCCGCCAAATCGAGCGCGACTTCTCGGACGTGCGGCTGCTCGCTTTCCCGCCCGAAACCACGCTCCCCGCACTACGCACCGCCGCGCTCGTCGCCGCGCGCGGCCGCTACGCGGTGGTTACCGAGGATCACTGCGTCCCGGCGCGGGACTGGCTGGCGCGGATCGTGAGCGCCTTCGCGCGCGAAGAGGGCGACGTTGCGGCCATCGGCGGCACGGTGGTCAATGGACTCTCGCAACGCTGGCTCGATCGGGCGACGTTCCAGTGCGAATACGGCGGCTATCTGCCGCCTCGCGAAAGCGGTCCGGATACCGACCTGCCCGGGATGAACGTCGCGTACCTCCGGCAGCGCCTGCTCGCGCTCGATCGAAACCTGTTGGTGGCGGGATTCTGGGAGACGACCATTCATCCGGCGCTGTTGCGGCAGGGCGCGCGCCTGGTTTTTGCCAACGACGTACGGGTTGCGCACTGCAAGCATTTCGGTCTGCTGGAGTTCATGGTGCAGCGTTTTCTCTACTCGCGCTATTACGCCGGCAATCGTTTCGCGCCCTCCGCCTCGCCGAAACGGATCGCCGCGCTGCTGCTCTCGCCGCTGCTCCCCGTCCTCGTGCTCTGGCGGTTCCAGCGGGGCGCGCTGCGCCGCCGGCGTTACTGGGACGAGTTCGTCTCCCTCGCGCCATTGCTCGCGCTCTTCGCGCTGGTCTGGGCGGTCGGAGAAATGGCGGGTTACGCGCTCGGCCCCGACGACGCACTCGCCAGGCTGGAATAGCGCCGCGCCCACCGTTTCGCCGCGCATGTCCAAGCCGTTGCCCGGATGGTACGATCCGGCACGATGCGCGGTGCGTACGCGCGCCACGGAACCAAGGGGACCGCAGGCTTGACGACGGCAAAGAGCACGGCAGCGATCCCGGACGGGACGACACCGGTCCCCCGCCCGCCATGGTGGGCGACCGCGGCTACGCTGCTCGGCATCGCGGTCTGCGCGGTGCTGCTCGCCACGGTCGCCATCAAGAACACCGGCGCCTGGACCGACGCGCCGGCGCCGATCGTCGTCTCCGGACCCGATTGGATTCCCGTTCAGGGCTCCGGTCACAGAGACGGCGACGGGTTCGTGCTCGAAGCGCCGGGCGCGGGCGGCATGTCGCTGCTGTCCGCGAAGGTCGCGCCGTTCCAGGCGAAGGATTTTCCGCGCGTCGAATGGACGCTCGCGTCTGCGGAACCACCCTCCGAAGTGTTCTTCGTGTGGCGAACGCGCGAGCATCCGAAACGCAGCTACTCGAAGCGTCTGGAGTGGCTCGTCAACGGCGTCGCGCCGCTCGAGCTGCGAGCCGACGACGGCTGGAGCGGAACCGTCACCGGGGTCGCGCTGGCGATCCGATCGAACCTGGTCGCGCCCCTGCGGATCGGCTCGCTGCGCATCGCCTCGCCATCGGCCGCCGCGGTCGCGAGCGAACTCTTCCGTCAATGGAGCGCCAGGATCTTCCTCCACGGGTATTCCATTAGCTTCCCGTTCGACATCGAGCGGGCGCATTACCAGCCGCTGTTGGCCGCAGTCGCGATCGCCGAGGGCATTGCGATGGCCGCGTATCTCCTCCTCGCGCGCCGGCGCGGGTGGCCGCGCGATCGGCGCGTCCTGTGGGCGATCTTTCTCGGCGGCTGGGTGCTCCTCGACCTGCGCTGGCAAGCGAACCTGTGG
>JBGPYP010000354.1:0-2626 GCA_041493285.1 Casimicrobiaceae bacterium | reverse complement strand
GTGTCGAGACCACCGGGCGTGTCGATCTGCAGCACGACGAGCTGCGCGCCGTCCTTGTCCGCGCGCTCGAGCCCGCGAGTCACGAACTCCGCGGTCGCCGGCCCGATCGCGCCGGCGAACGGCAACACAATCACCGGCGGCGGGGCGGCCATGACGCCTCCCGCGGCGAAGACAAGCGATACAAACGCGAACCGCAGCAACCTCACCGCCTTCACACGAACTGCCTCGCGGAATCAGGTATGGGAGGTGATTATTGCAGAAAACCGCAGCGACCGCGCGCCGTCCGATTACGAGCATCTCATGATCCGGACGGTAAGCCTCAGGACAGAAGCGATCGCCGCAGCAGCGCGACGATCGCGCCTACGAGCAGCACCGCGATGAGCGCCAGCCAACGGTTGCGCGCGCGCTGAGCTGCGGCCAGCTCCTTCAGCGCATCGGGCGACACCGGCGCCGGTCTGGACAGGCTCTGGTAGATGAGCCGCGGCAGCTGCGGGACCACGGTGACGAGGAACGGCGCTTCCTCGCGCAGCCGCCGCGTCAGCGCCTGCCAGCCGATCTGATCCTCCATCCAGCGCTCGAGGAAAGGCTTGGCGGTGACCCAGAGATCGAGGTCCGGATCGAGCTGGCGGCCGAGCCCTTCGACGTTGAGCAGCGTCTTCTGGAGCAGCACCAGCTGCGGCTGGATCTCGACGTTGAACCGGCGCGATGCCTTGAACAGCTGCACGAGCACGCGACCGAGCGAGATCTCCTTCAGTGGCCGGTCGAAGATCGGCTCGCACACGGCGCGGATCTCGCTCTCCAGCTCGTCGACGCGCGTCTCGGGCGGCACCCAGCCCGACTCGATGTGCGCGGTGGCCACGCGATGGTAGTCGCGGCGGAAAAAAGCCAGGAAGTTCTGCGCAAGATAGCTCTTGTCGGTCTCCGAGAGCGTGCCCATGATGCCGAAGTCGAGCGCGATGTACTTGCCGTGAGTCGCCGCATCGGTGGCGACGAAGATGTTGCCCGGATGCATGTCGGCGTGAAAAAAGCCGTCGCGGAACACCTGGGTGAAGAAGATCTCCACGCCCGCGCGGGCGAGCCTCGGGACGTCGATGTTCTGTTCTCTCAGCCGCTCGACGTGGCTGATCGGCGTTCCGGCCATCCGCTCCATCACCATCACCTCGGTGTTGCACCAATCCCAGTACACCTCCGGGATCAGCAGCAGGGACGAATGCCGGAAGTTGCGCCGGAGCTGCGAGCAGTTGGCTGCTTCGCGCGCGAGATCCAGCTCGTCGTGGATCGTCTTGTCGAATTCGGCGACCACCGCGCGCGGTCGCAACCGTTTGCCATCGGCCCAGAGCGTCTCCACGGCCCACGCGCCCATCTGCATGAGCGCGAGGTCCTTCTCGATCGTCGCCGCGATATTCGGCCGCAACACCTTCACCGCGGCGGGCGTGCCGTCGGGCAACTCCGCGAGGTGCACCTGAGCGACCGAGGCGCTGGCCACCGGCTCGCGATCGAACGACTTGAAGACCTGTCCGACCGGCTTGCCGTAGACGCGCTCGAGCGTCGCGAGCACCTGCTCGGTCGCGAACGGAGGCACGCGATCCTGCAGCTTCGCCAGTTCGTCGGCGATGTCGGGCGGGATCAGGTCACGCCGCGTCGAAAGCATCTGGCCGAACTTGACGAAGATCGGCCCCAGTTCCTCCAACGCCAGGCGCAGGCGCACCGCGCGCGGCGCGGAGAGGTCGCGCCAGAACGTCAGCGCGCGGACGGTTGGGCGCAGCCATAGAAAGCGCTCGTGGCCGAGCAGGAACTCGTCGAGCCCGTACTTGAGCGCGATCCACCAGATTTTCGCGAGCCGGAACCAGCGCATGGTCGCGATTATAGGGTCAGACTCGACTTTCCCACCGGATCAGCAAAGGCGCCCCGTCGCGAATGAAAATCGAGTCTGACCCTACTTTTGACGGCGGTCGGCCCGCGGCGTAGATTCGCCTGTCGCCTGCCGGGATTAGTATTGCCATGCCTCTCGTTCGCATCTCGTTGCGCGTCGGAAAATCGGCCGACTACCGGCGCGCGATCGCCGACGGCATCCATCGCGCGATGGTCGAAACGCTCGCCGTGCCCGAGCAGGATCGGTTCCAGGTCGTCACCGAGCACGGCGCCGACGGGCTGATCTACGATCCGAGCTATCTCGGGATTCAGCGCAGCGACGATGTGGTGCTGGTGCAGATCACGCTCTCCGCCGGGCGCAAGCCGGCGCAGAAGCGGGACTTCATGGCGCGCGCCGCGGCGTTGCTGGCGGACAAGCCGGGGCTGCGAGCCGAGGATTTGTTCATCAACCTCGTCGAGGTGGCCTGGGAGAACTGGTCCTTCGGCGAGGGTAAAGCCCAGTACACGGAATGAGCCCGCGCCGGCGCTGCGGTTGCAGACGCGGGGACCCGCCGATTCGATGCGACGCGGGGATGCCGTGACGGCGGTCACAGGCTCCGTGACGGCGCGCCTTGCGCATCCTGCGGTGTTCATGTTCCTGATCCTGCCCTTCGGAGCGATGGCGGGTTATCTGGTCATCACCGTCGTCTATCTCCTTACGCAGGCCGGCGTCAGTATCGAGGACTCGGCGGCTCTCGTCGCGCTGAGCTACGTG
>JBGPYP010000020.1:0-15760 GCA_041493285.1 Casimicrobiaceae bacterium | reverse complement strand
GATTTCGTCGATCAACAGGCGTAGCGCGCGGAGGCACGATCATGCGATGGCTGGACGAATTCTTCGAGCGCGGAAGCCGCCAGGTCGCGCAGCGCACTTCGCGACGCAGCGCGCTGATCGGGATCGGGCGGGTACTTGTCGGCGTGGCGGCCACACTGCCAGTACTCCCGTTCGACCGCGTGGCAAGACATGCGCACGCGGAAGCCCCCGCCCGCAAGGCCAAGCGCGACGACGACACGGCGTGCGAGTACTGGCGCTACTGCGCGATCGACGGCTTCCTGTGCACCTGTTGCGGCGGCAGCATGAACACCTGCCCGCCGGGGACCGAGGCGTCGAAGGTCGTCTGGATCGGAACCTGCCGCAGTCATCTTGACGGGCGCGACTATCTGATCAGCTACGCCGACTGCTGCGGCATCACCTCGTGCGGCCGGTGTCTGTGCAACGCCAATATCAGCGAACGTCCCGGTTACCGAATGGGCGTGCACAACGACATCAACTGGTGCATGGGCAACAAGACGACGATGTACCACTGCACCGTCGCCGCGGCAGTGGGAATCGCAGAAACAAGCAAATCATGAGACCGCGAATACCTCGCGCCATGCTCGCCATCGCCGCGTCGGTGGCATTGGCGGCGGGCACGTCGCAAGCCGCTGACAACAGCGATGCTGGAGCGAAGGTCTACGCGGAGCAGTGCGCGTCCTGTCACGACGCGACTGGGGCGGGAATCGCTGGCTTCGGCTCGCCGCTGGCCGGTCCGGCGGCCGCGCGACTTAAGGCACCGGGTGGGCGTCCCTATCTTGCGCAGGTCGTTGTACACGGGATTGCGGGCGTGTTCGAGCTCGATGGACAGCGCCAGTTCGCCGCAATGCCCCCGCCGGTGGAACTCACCGACGAGCAGCTCGCGGCCGCGCTCAATTACGTGCTGCGCGCGCAGAACGCGAAAGCGCTGCCCCCCAATTTCATGCCGATCACGCCCGCCGAGATTGCCGCAGCGCGCGCGATCGCGCGATCGCAGAAGGATCTGCATCGCACCAAGCTTGAACTTGAAAAGGCCGCGAAGTGATGGTGCATCCGACCTTGGGGCTCGTTCGAACGCTGCTTCTCGCGGCAGCGCTGGCGTCGGGATGGTCGTGCGCCGCGATGGATCTGGGTCGCCAATACTACATACTGAACTGCGCCGGCTGCCATCAGTTCGACGGGACCGGCAGTGCGTCCCACGAGATTCCGAAGATGAGGGGCACGGTCGGCCATTTCCTGCGCCTGCCGGAGGGTCGCGCGTTTCTGGTCCAGGTGCCGGGGACGTCAAACTCGGCGCTTTCCGATGCACAAATCGCGGTATTGCTGAACTGGATGCTGCCGCAGTTCAGCCGTGAGGAAATCCCACCGGGCTTCGTGCCCTACACCGCCGAGGAAGTGACGCGGTTACGCAACCAGCGCCTCGACGACGTCGCCGCGACGCGCGCGGCGATCGTCCAGCGTCTGGCGGCGATGGGATACAGGGTCGATTAGCTGAAGGAGCACAACAAATGATCCGCACACATGCAACGATCGCGCGCGCCAGCCGGCTCGCATTAGCGCTGTCTATCGTGTTCACGGCCGCGGGATGGGCCGCGGTGAGCGACCAGGAGGCCGCGCAGCTCGGGCAAAGTCTGACTCCGGTCGGCGCCGAAAAGGCGGCCAGCAAGGACGGCACGATTCCAGAATGGGCGGGCGGATTGACCACGCCTCCAGCAGGATGGAAGCCCGGGCAGAAGCGCATCGATCCGTTCGCCGCCGACAAGCCGCTGTTCTCGATCGATGCTTCCAATGCCGACAAATACAAGGACAAGCTGTCGGAAGGGCAGATGGCGCTGCTCAAGCAACTCAAGGGCTACCGCATGGACGTCTACCCGACGCGGCGCAGCTGCGGCTTTCCCGACTTCGTCTACGAACGCACGAAGATCGACGCCAAGGAAGCGCGCTTGGCCGCCAACGGCTGGGGACTGGAGAAGGGCATCGGCGCTGCCGTGCTGTTCCCGATTCCGAAGACCGGCGCGGAAGCCGTGTGGAATCACAAGGTTCGCTACATGGGCGAAGGCCGCATCGAGCATTACTCGACGATCTTTTCCAACAAGGGCGGCGACTTCACGCCACTCGTGCAGGAACAATGGACGATCGTCCCCTTCCACAACGCCAAGAACAAGGGCGTGGAGGAGGTCGGCGGCGTCGAGATGAAGCTGCTGAACGAGGTCGTCTCGCCACCCGCGCACGCGGGAGAGCTGATTCTCGCCCACTGGTTCTTCAACAGCGCGAGCGACGCCTGGCTGTATTTCCCGGGCCAGCGCCGGGTGCGCCGCGCACCGTCGTTCAACTACGACAATCCGGTGCCCGGTTACGAGAACCTGGAGACGGTCGACGCGTACCCGATGTACGCCGGCGCGATGGACCGCTACGACTGGAAGCTCATCGGCAAGCAGGAAATGTACATCCCCTACAACAGCTTCAAGTGGATCGACAAGAGCCACAAGTACAAGGACGTTTATCTCGGCGACTTCGTCAACCGCGACCTCGTGCGCTACGAGCTGCACCGCGTGTGGAAGGTCGAGGCGACCGTGAAGCAGGGAATGCGGCACCAGATCGCCAAGCGCGTCTTCTATCTCGACGAGGACAGCTGGGGGCTGATCGTCGCCGACAACTTCGACGCCCAGGGGAAGATCTGGCGCGTGCAGGAATCGAGCGTCTATCCGGCCCCGGAGATCCCGGCCTGCGTCAGTCAGGAATTCGTTGCGTACGATCTGAGCGTCGGTCGCTACATTGCGGAGAACGCGACGCAGGAGCGGCCTGAGACCGACTGGCTTGCCGGGCGCGAAGGGCGGATCGATCCGAAGAAGTTCAGTGCGGACGAGTTGCGGCGGGTCGGCGAGCGTTAGAGCGTCATGACGCCGTTAACGAGGAAGGGAGACGAAATGACTGGAACGCGTGATTTTGCGCCAGGCTTCGCCCTGCGGAGGTTCACGCTGGCGCTCGGTATCGCCGGCGTACTGACCGCGCCGGCAGCGCCCGCGGCGAGCTTCGAAACCGAGTGGGTCAAGGGCAGCTTCGACTCGATCATCTCGTTCGGCCTGCAGTGGCGCATGCAGGGGCGCGACTGCGGCATCATCGGCAATGACAACGGTGGCTGCGTCCCGACCACCGGCACGCTGGGTGAGCGCGTCAACGGCCCCGGACAGGGCGCGACGTCGAACCCCGACTTCAACTACCTGCAGACCGACGACGGGAACCTGAATTTCAACAAGAATGATCTCGTTTCCGCCGCGCTCAAGGGCACCCACGAGCTGGCGTTGCAGTTTCCGCAGCAGTGGCGAGCGCTGGTGCGCGGCTCGTGGCTGTATGACTTCCGCGCCGATCATACGCAGCGCACGCCGCTGACCGACGATGCCAAGGACATCGCCGTGCGCAATATCACGCTCCTGGACGCGTGGGTCTCCAAGGACCTCGATCTGTTCGGCCAGCCCGCCAAGTTCCGCGTCGGCAACCAGGTCATCAGCTGGGGCGAGGACATCTTCATCTACGGTGGTGTGAACGTCGTCAACGCGATTGACTTGCGCCGGGCGCACGTCCCGGGCACCCAGCTCAAGGAAATCTTCCGGCCGGCGCCGATGGCCTCGTTCAATTTCGGCGCGACCGACAAGCTTTCTTTGGAAGGCTTCTATCAGTTCCGCTGGAACGCGTTCCGGTTCGATCCCGCGGGGACGTACTTCTCGGGGGCCGACGTGCTGCACAACGGTCAGCAGCCAGCGTTCGTCCCGAGCTCGATCCTCGGCCTGCCACCGGGCAGCGTCGGCGACGTCGGCACCATCAGCAACGGCACGTTCATTCCAGCCGGACAACGCTTCACGCTGGCCGATTTGCTGGGGTTGCAGACGGTGGTGCCCAACCTCGACGACCACACCCCGCCCAACAGCGGCCAGTTCGGGCTCGCGGCGCGTTACAAGAGCGACGTCGCGGATGCGGAATGGGGCTTCTACTACCTGCGCTATCACGACAAGATTCCGTTCGTGAGCTTTGTCAACGATCCCACGATCACTGCGAACCCGTTCGGGCTCGGCTACTTCCTGGACTACGGCAAGAACCGCGATCTGTTCGGCGTGTCGGTCAACACCAAACTGGGCGATTGGGCGGTGGGCGCCGAGCTTTCGTACCGGCCGCGCGATGGCGTGGGCATCGACCCGACGGTTCCGCTCAGTGGCCCGTATGCCGCCTTCGCCGGTCCCGGCACGTATCGCGGTTTCGTGGACGAGAAGAAGTGGCAAGCGCACCTGACTACGATCTTCCTGCTCGGACCGAGCGGTGACCTGGGGTGGCTGCTGCGCGGCATCGGAGCCGCGGAAGGGACGTTGCTACTGGAGGCCGCGGCGACGTACTACCCCAACCTCGACCTGTCGGGCAACAAGCCGTACCTGCTCAACAATTACGAGCTGCCGACGAAGCTTTCGTCGGGTATCGTCGGCGAGCTTGGGGTCGTCTATCCACACGCCTTCGGCACCTCGATCAACGTTACGCCCCAGATCGACTTTGCCTACGACATAAGCGGCATCAGCCCGAACACGATTCCGTTCATCAAAGGGCGCCTGGCCGTGACGCCGTCCCTCAACTTCGAGTACCTGAACCGGTGGCGGGCGCAACTCCTGTACACGAACTTTTCCGGCGGCGGCGGGAACAACCTAGCGAAAGATCGGGACTTTTTCTCCCTCAGCATCTCGTATCAGTTTTAGCGATGAACGTCCGCCGGGGGTCGCGCCGAAGCGCCTCGCGACCTCCGGCGGGGCGTAACCGGGGTGGGGCTTGCTGATGCTCGCCGTGGTCGTCAAGCGCCTCGAAGAGGTCCTGTTCGCGAACCGCGGCAAGACGCTCTTCGCGTTGATCCTGTTCACGCTGGTGATGGGCGTGTTCGCCGCGCAGCTGCGCATGTCGGCGGGTTTCGACAAGCAGCTCCCGCAGGGCCACGAATACATCCGGACATTCCACGAGTATCGCGACCTGGTGTTCGGCGCGAACCGGATCGTCGTGGTAGTGCACGCGAAGCACGGCGACATGTGGAACGCGGCCTTCCTGAAGAAGCTGAACGAGGTCACGCAGGCGGTGATGTTCCTGCCGGGGATCGACCGGCGTACGGTGGCGTCGCTGTGGACGCCAACGACGCGGGTGCTCGAAATCACCGAAGAGGGCTTCATGGCGGAGGACGTGATCGGTGGCAACATCACGCCGGACGCGCTCAACCCGGAGAAGATCGCGCGCATCAAGCGAAACGTCGTCGTCGGCGGCTACATCGGGCAGCTGGTCGCGACCGACAATTCGAGCGCGATGGTTGTCGCCGACCTGCTCGAATACGATCCGGTCACCAAGAAATCGCTCGATTACCTCGATCTGTCGGAAAAGCTCGAGCAAGCGGTGCGACAGAAGCTCGAGACGCCCGAGTTCGATATCCAGATCATCGGCTTCGCCAAGCAGATCGGAGACATCGCCGACGGCGCGACGAGCGTGCTTCGCTTCTTTCTGCTCGCCTTCATGCTGACCGCCGCCGCGGTCTACATGTACTCGCGCTCGTGGGTGCTGACCGTGCTCCCGCTGGCCTGCTCACTCGCCTCGGTGGTCTGGCAGTTCGGGACGCTGCGGCTTCTGGGCTACGGACTCGATCCGCTGGCGATCCTGGTGCCGTTCCTGGTGTTCGCCATCGGCGTCTCGCACGGCGTGCAGCAGATCAATTACATCTCGAAGGAGATCTGTGCCGGCGTCGACACCATGACCGCGGCGCGGCGCAGCTTTACCGGACTACTGATCCCCGGCACGATGGCGCTGGTCACCGCGTTCGTGGGCTTCGCGACGCTGACGCTGATCCCGATCCCGATGATCCGGGAGCTCGGGATCACGGCGTCGATCGGCGTGGCATACAAGATCGTCACCAATCTTGTCATGCTGCCCGTGGCGGCGTCGTACTTCACCTTCGACGACGGTTATGTCGCGCGCGTCAACCGCCTGCGCGATCGCCGTGCCAGGGCGATGGGGCTGCTCGCCCGTATCGCCGAGACGAGGAATGCCGCGATCGCCACGCTCTTCTGTGCAGCGCTTTTTGCAGTGGCCTATTTCCAGAGTCAGGGTCGGCAGATTGGAAACCTGCAACCAGGCGCGCCCGAGCTGCACGCGGACTCCCGCTATAACCGGGACGCGGCCGACATCGCGAGCAAGTTCGATCTCGGCCTCGACGTCCTCTCGGTCGTCGTGGAATCGCCGAAGGACGGCTGCTACGACTACGCGACGATGGAGTACATCAACCAGTTCAGCTGGCAGACGATGAACCTGCCCGGCGTGCTGTCGGTCGCCTCGGCGGCGCTGCTCGCGAAGCAGGCGTTCTCGGGTTTCAACGAAGGCAATCCCAAGTGGACGGCGCTGCCGCACGATCCCAAGTCGCTCGCCAACGCGATCAGCATGGCGCCGGAAGGCTCGGGACTTTGGAATACCGGCTGCACGGTGCTGCCGGTCCACCTCTACCTCGCAGACCACAAGGCGACGACGATCAAGGCGGTCATCAGCGCCGTGAAGGCGTTTAGCGTCCAAGAGCCGAGCGACCGGGTCAAGCTCCGGCTCGCTAGCGGCAACGTCGGCGTGCAGGCGGCGACCAACGAAGTCCTCGAGGCCGCCGAGCTGCCGATGATGCTCTACGTCTACCTGACTATCGTCGTGCTGGTCTTCGTCACTTATCGCGACTGGCGGGCGATGATTGCCTGCTGCCTGCCGCTCACGTTGGCCACTTTCCTTGGCTACTGGTTCATGAAAGAGCTCAAGATCGGGCTCACCGTCGCCACGTTGCCGGTGATGGTGCTCGCGGTAGGTATTGGCGTCGACTACGCGTTCTACATCTACAACCGGCTGCAGATCTACCTGGCGCAGGGCAGCGACATCGTTACGTCGTTCAAGCAGGCGTTGCTCGAGACCGGCATCGCCACGATTTTCACCGCGCTCACGCTGTCGGTGGGTGTGGCGACCTGGTCGTTCTCCGAGCTCAAGTTCCAGGCCGACATGGGCCTGCTGCTCACCTTCATGTTTATGATCAACATGCTGATGGCGATGACGTTCTTGCCTGCGCTCGCAGTGATGATCGATGTACTGATCCCGCGCCGGAGGCCGGTGCGGGCGATATTCTTGAGCCACTGAGCCAAACTTTTGATGATAAGGCAACGCGATGCTCGCCAGAATCCTGTCCCTCCTGAAGGACCCGCCGCCGGCGACGGCGGCTACCGTGGGCGCGCCGTTTGAGCGCCGCCAGCTCGCGGTTGCTGTGCTCTTGCTGGAACTCGCGCAGAGCGATCGGAACGTCGCGTCGGAGGAGCTCGACACGATCGCGCGAATCGTGCGCGAGCGCTTCGGCATCGACGCTTCGACCGCCGAGCGTCTGATCGAGACGGCGCGCACCCAGCTCGACGCGTCGCTGGAGGACTGGATCTTCGCTTCGGCGGTGCGTGAAGGCTTCAGCGCCGAGGAGCGTGTCGCGATCGTCAGCATGCTGTGGGAGGTCGTCTACGCTGACGGACGCCTGACAGTTCTGGAGGAGGCATTGATTCAGCGGCTGTACGTGCAGCTCGAGATCGGCGAGTTCGAGTGCGAAGCCGCTCGTGCGCAGGCGTTCGCGCGCGTCGGGTCGCGGGGCGGCGCCGGCACGGATTCGACGGAGGCGGAATGACTCGTGGCGGTGCCGGGCTCCTCTTGCTGTGCGCCGCCCTCGGCATGCCCGGTCCGGCAACGCCGGAAACCGGCGCTCCTGCGCCACAGACGGCGTTCAAAGCCGCGCTCGCGACCAAAGCGCCGCTGCTCGGCATCGCGCGCGCCGGCGCACGCCTCGTGGCGGTCGGCGATTACGGTGTAATCATTCTTTCCGACGACGGAGGCAAGAGCTGGCGGCAGGCGACCTCGGCCGCGACGCGCAACACGCTGACGGAGGTGACGTTCGTCGACGCCAGGCTCGGCTGGGCCGTCGGCCACAGTGGCACGGTCCTCAACACCGTCGATGGCGGCGAGACCTGGACCCAGATTTATTCGGCCGGGCCCGACGTCGCGTTGTTGTCGGTTTGGTTCGAGAACGCGCATCGCGGTATCGCGGCCGGCGCGTTCGGGTTCGCGATGGAAACCGACGACGGCGGGCGTACCTGGAAGGAATTCGTCGTTGCCGAGGGCGATGATCGCGATCGCCATCTCAACGGCATCTTCGCCCTGCCGGGCGGGCCGTTGTTCATTGCGGCGGAGGCCGGCACGCTGTTCCGCTCTGCGGACGGCGGCAGGACTTGGACAACGTTGCGACTGCCGTACAAAGGTTCGCTGTGGGGGGGGCTTCCGTTGCGCGACCGCGGCGCGATCGTGTTCGGCATGCGCGGCCACGCGCTGTACACCACCGACCAAGGGCGCTCGTGGACCGAGGCGCCCAGCGGCACCGACCAGTCGTTCAGCGGGGGCCTGCAGCTCGCTGACGGCACGATCGTACTGGTAGGCCTGGGCGGAGTCGTCGCGCGCAGCACAGACGGAGGGCGGAGCTTCCAGGCGACCATCCGCCCCGAACGGCAGACCTACGCCGCGGTCGGCGAAGGCGCTCCCGGGCAGCTCGTCATCGTGGGCCTGAACGGCGTCACTACTTATCCTCTAGCCGCGAAGTGACGTTCTACCGGAGCAAACTGGGTCGATGCCGCTGACGGCGCCCGGCTCGAGTGCGGAATCCGGCCACGGGCGAAGTCTTTACCCGCGGGCGGCGCGGCAGACGCGCTTCGGGCGCAATGGCGCCAGACGCGAGGCGTCGCCGCGCCGCGGCCGGCGGCGAACAGCCGGTGATGCACGCAGCAAGCGCCTAGTCGATCCACCGCACGAACGGCAGCCGCTGCGACGGAGCGAACCCAACGGCGTAGAGGAAGCCGAGCAGCGCGAAGTCGCGCCGGGCCACCACGGTCTCCACACGCTCGATGCACAGTGCGCCCAGGTTGACGAACAATTGCGACAGCAGCGCGTGGCCCACGCCGCGATGCGCATATCCGGAATCGACGCCGATGGTGTCGATGACGGCTACGGGCTCGGTACGGCCAAAATCGCCCAAGTCCACGCGGGCCATCAGAAAACCGACGATACTGCCGTCGATGCGCGCGGTCAGCGAGACGCGGATCGCCGAGTCGTCCAGCGCCTCGACCAGCTTGTGCTGCATGTAGTCCTGGCGGTTGTGCCCGGTGATGCTGCGGTCGATGCGGACGATGGCGGCAAGGTCGCCGGGCTCCATCGCGCGGACGTCGGCGTTGTCGCGCGCGAGACGTTCGAAGTCGTTGCCGGACCCGCCGCCGTAATTGATCTCGGGCGCCGGATTCTCGCCTTCCGGCATGGCCGCGGGATCGTCGCGTTGCGGCGTGTATTCGCCGCCGGCCACCGCGCAATCGACGACGTGGTTCGGTGCCAGCGTGAAGCCCATCTCGTCGATCCACCGCAGCATCCGGTGGTCGTTCCACGCGGCGGTCGTGCGCACGTCGGCCAAGCCGTGCCGGCGGCCGTAGTCGCACAGGGCGTCGAACAGGCAGGCGCCCACACGATGACCTTTCGCGTCGCCGCGCACGCCGATCACCTCGAGGCGCAGTCCGGGCGCGAGCCGGCCAAACTCACCCTTCAGTACGCGCGCGAGAATGTACCCGGCGAGGCCATTAGCATCGATGGCCGCAAACTGCACATGCAACTTCGGCTCGCGCAACGCAGCCTCGAGCCGCCGCTCGAAGTAGGCGTGGCGCGTCGCCCCCTTGCTGACGGCGTCGATGGCGACGACGGCGGGGAGGTCCTCGCGCAGCAGCGGCCGGATCGTAATGCGTTGCAGCGCAACGGCTTCCATGGTCGGTCCCCTTCTGCGGTCGTGGTTCCGGCGTCACGCCGTCGCGTAGGTGAACGCAAGCTCGCGGTCGGTATCGTCGTCGAGAAGGTCGTCGAGCAATGGCAACAGCGCCATCGTCTCCTTCTGGATGTGCGCGACCTGGCGCTCGACCAGCTCCAGCGCGCCGCGCCGGAGTCGATCCCACCCGGCGTCGTCCAGCGTCCCTGCGGCCGCGGCGCGCGTCAGCGGCAGCAGCTCGTCGGCCACGGCGCGGATCGCTTCGTGCTCTTCGATCAGCAACGCGGCCATGTCGCCATCGCCCGCATCGGACATGCGGGGAAAAAGCTCCCGCTCCTCGAAATCGAAGTGGCGCCCGATGTCGCGCTCGAGGTGCGCTCCGAAGGCGCCGGCGAGCTTGGCCAATTCGGGGTCGCGCGCGCCGCCGCCAAGCCGGCGGCCGCGCGCGAACGCCTGCTCGACGCGTCCCAGCAGCTCGAGGTTGGTCCGATGCTCCTCGTCGAGGGCACGGCTGACCTGGCGTAGAAAGCTCATCGCAATCCGTCAATTCCTGCGTTCCATCGGCACTTTAGCAGAGCGATCGGCGACTTCCATTGATGCGCGTCAAGCCGCCGCCTTCGCGGCCGGCCCGGCCTGCGCCATGCGCATCACCACGATGGCGAAAAAGCCGGCGAACGCCGCCGCGCCGGCGAGGCCGGCAATTGCGGCGGCGCGAGCGACCCATGCGCTGTCGACGATCACGGCGAGGATGAGCAGCCCGAGCGCCGTCAGGTGGCACCCGAAATGGACCGCCAAAGGGCGCTCCGCGGTCAGCGACGACGGCGTTGGCGGCAGTCGCTTGCCGTGGCGGTCGCGCTGACCGGCGTGCATCGATCCGAGGAACGGGACGATGCGTTGCAGCATCCCGAGCAGAAACGTCAGCAGCCACCCGGGAATGAGCAGCACGCCGAAGAGCGTCGCCGCGCCGTCGATCGGAACGTCGAGCGCGACGGCGAGTCCCGCGGCGAGGCTCGCGATCAGCAGCGCCCAGGCGATGCGCACCAGCCGGAACGAGCGCCCGAGCTCGCGGCGAATCCCGGTGCGGAGCGCCACGAGCATGGTGCGCAGGTGCAACCCGACGGCGATCGAGCCGATCGCGACCGCGGCCGCGCGGAGCGCCGCCGGCGCCATCCCAAACGCGGCCGCGGCGGCGAGCAGCAGCGCGAGGACTGCCAGCGCACACGAAGCGAGCGCCCTGCCGTCGTGCGCCGCCGCGGAGAGCGCGAACATCGGCACCAGGATGTACGAGAGCCCCAGCGCCAGCATGCCCATGAACCCGTAAGCCGCAAACGCGACGTGCAGCGCCAGCGCCGTGCTGCGCCCGATCGCCGGCGCACCCACGTACGAGCCCGCGAGCGAGAGCGCACTGGCGATCACGACCAGCAGGCAGCCAAGCGCCGCCCAACCATGCGCGACGACGCCGGGCATGCCCTTGGCCGCACGAAGATTGCGGGCGAGCAGCATCGCATACCCCGCAAGTGCCGCGGTGACCGCGATCGTGCCGGCCGCGAGCAGGGCTGCGGCGGGGAGACCCATGCCGAGCGCGACCGCGGCGACGCCTGGCGTATACAGCCACCAGATCGCCTGCGGCGCCCAATGCGAACGCAATGGCGCTCGGGTGGCGACCGGCAGGAGCTGGAGACTTGCGCCCATTGCGGTCATCGCAAGCACGCCGAGCGTGACCAGGTGCAGCGCCGCGAGCGGCCACGAGAGGCCTCCGGCAAAGCGCGGCAGCGACTCGGCGCCGATCAACAACGCGAGCCACGCGAGCACGTTGTAGCCGACTGCGGCGCCTAAAAAACGAAACGGAATCGACGCCGGGAGCAGCCGGCTCGCGGCGCCCTGCAAGAAGGTGTTGGCGGCGAGCTTCACGGCGCGCTCCCGACCGCGGGGCGGGCGCTCAGTCAGATTCGCTCCCTGCCCGACGGCCGCTTGCAGGTCGCATCCGCTTCTCCGGGCCGCGGCTCGGCCGCGACGAGCTTGAGCCGCACTTCGCCGGGCGGCGCATCGATCCGTTCGGCAGTCCAGTTGAGTTCGGCGAGTTCCGGGTAGAGCAGTTGCGGGTCGCGTTCGTGGTGAACGATCACCGGCGTCGCGTCGTGAATCGATGCGACCAACTCGAGGATCGCGACCAGCGGCCCCGGCGGCGGCAGCCCGCGCACGTCGATGTGGATGCCGTCGGCGTCCGCCCAGCGCCGTCGCGGTGCCAGCGCCCCACCGCCCGGCGCCGCCTGCCGACCGCAATCGTTTACGGGCGCATTCATCGCCCCGCGCCCCCGGTCGTGACACGCGTGCTGCCGCGAGCAGCGTCCGCGTCTGCCGTCGCCGTCTCGAGCGCCTTCGCTCCGATGATGAGCTTCAGCACCTCGCTCGCGCCTTCGTAGATGCGCAGCGCGCGAATCTCGCGATAGAGCCGTTCCACCGTCACGCCGCGCACCACGCCCAGTCCTCCGAAGAGCTGCACCGCGGCGTCGATGACCTGCTGCGCCGACTCGGTGGCGTAGAGCTTCGCGATCGAAGCCTCGCGTGTGACGCGCCCGCCCACGACATCCCGGGTCCACCCGGCCCGGTAAACGAGCAGCGCGGCGGCATCCACGGATACCGCCATGTCGCCGAGCTTGGCCTGGGTCAGTTGGAACTCGGACAAGGCACGGCCGAAGATGCGCCGCTTGAGCGCCCACGCGGTGGACTCGACAAACGCCCGCCGCGCGAAGCCCAGCGCCGCGGCGCCGACCGTCGAACGGAAAACATCGAGCGTGGCCATGGAGATCTTGAAGCCTTCGCCGACCTGGCCCAACAGGTGATCGGCCGCAACGCGGCACTCGGTGAAACGCAGCGTCCCCAAGGGGTGTGGAGCGATGACGTCAATGCGTTCCGACGCATCCAGACCGGGCGTGTCGGCGTCGACGATGAATGCCGACAAACCCTTGGTTCCCGCTTCTTCGCCGCTGCGCGCAAAGACGATGTAGTAGTGCGCGAGTCCCGCGTTGGAGATCCAGGTCTTGACTCCGTCGAGGCGCCAGGAATCACCATCGCGCGTGGCGCGGGTGGCGATGGCGCCGACGTCCGAGCCGGCATCCGGTTCCGACAACGCGAACGCGCCAATGAGGGTTCCGGCCGCGATGCCGGGCAGGATGGATTGCTTTTGATCCTTGCTTCCGAACAGGGTCACAGGGACGCTGCCCAATCCCTGCATGGCGAATGCGAAATCGGCGAGACCCGAGGCCCGCGCCAGTATCTCGCGGGCCAGGCACAAGCTGCGCACATCGAGTCCTTCACGCGCGCCACCATAGGCCGCCGGAACACAAACCCGCAACAATCCGGCCCTCCCGAGCTCGCTCACCAGCCGGCCGACGCAATCGTAAACGGCGTCGAGGCCGCCGTCGGCGCCATCGAGCAGGCGCGGGAGCGCCTCCGCCGTCCAGCGCTCGAAGTCGCGCGCCTGATCGCGGTGGCGCTCGTCGAAGAACGGCCATGCGAGGTGACTCGCGTCTGGCATTAATTCCCTTCGAACACCGGCTTCTGCTTGGCGACAAACGCGTGGTAGGCGCGCTCGAAGTCCCGCGTCTGCATGCAGATCGCCTGCGCCTGCGCCTCGGCCTCGATGCACTCGCCTAAGCCCGAGCTCCACTCCTGCCACAGCATGGTCTTGGTCATGGCGTGGCCGAAGGTCGGGCCGTCGGCCAGGCTCACCGCCATCGCGGTCGCTTCCTCGAGGAGCTTCTCCGGCTCGACGAGGCGGTTGTAGAAGCCGAAGCGCTCGGCTTCCTCGCCGCCGACGACGCGGCCGGTGTAGAGCAGGTCCGCGGCGCGGGACAACCCGATCAGGCGCGGCAGCAGCGTGCATGCACCCATGTCGGCGGCGGCGAGACCGACGCGAACGAACAGGAAGGCGAGCTTGCTGCGCGCGGTGGCGAAACGCAGGTCGGACGCGCAAGCCACCAGTGCGCCGGCGCCGGTGCAGACGCCGTCGATCGCGGCGATGATCAGTTGCGGACAGCCGCGCATGGCCTTCACCAGGTCGCCGGTCATGCGGGTGAACGCCAAGAGCTCGGGCATGTCCATCGCGACCAGCTTGCCGATGATGTCGTGCACGTCGCCGCCCGAGCAGAAGTTGCCGCCTTCGCCGGTGAACACGATCGCTTTGATATCGGTGGCGTAGACCATCTCGCGGAAAAGATCGCGCAGCTCGCCGTAGGATTCGAGCGTCAGCGGATTCTTGCGCTCGGGTCGGTTAAGCGTGATCGTCGCGACCTTGCCTGTTACCGCATAGCCGAAATGCGTGGCTTTGTAGTTGGCCAGTTGGATTCGTTTCATCATGGTTCGTCCCTTGCAAGGCTCCGCAGAAAAGTCAGCCGACCATGGTCAAGCCGCCGCTCACGCTCAACACCTGACCGGTGATGTAGCTCGCGCGGTCGCTCGCGAAGAACACGACCGCATCGGCGATCTCGGATGGCTTGCCGAAGCGGCGGAACGGAATGGCTTTCTTGAACGCCTCGAGATGCTTCTCCGGGACCGCGAACAGCAGCGGCGTCTCGGTGGGGCCGGGGCAGACGCAGTTGACGTTGATGTTGTAGCGGGCGGTCTCGCGGGCCAGCGACTTGGTGAACGCGATCAGCCCGCCCTTGGCGCCGGAGTATACCGTCTCGCCGAGACTGCCGACACGGCCGGCGTCGCTCGCGATATTGACGATCTTGCCGCTGCCGCGCTCCATCATTTTGGGCAGCAGGGCTTTGACGAGTCGCATCGGGCCGACGAAGTTCAGCGCGATCAATTTTTCCCACAGCTCGGCCGTGGTTTCCCAGAACGGCTGGGTCTGGCCCCAGCCCGCGCCGTTGACCAGGATGTCGACCGCCCCGACCTTGCTCTGCACGGCCTCGGCCAGCGCGGCGATCGACGCCTCGCTCGTCATGTCGACCGGCAGGAATTCGGCCGTGCCGTCCTTGTCGCGGATCGCGGCCGCAGCCACCTCGCCCTTGTCGCCGTTGATGTCGGCGAGAATGACGCTCGCTCCGGCCTCGGCCAATGCCTCGGCGGTCGCCTGCCCGATCCCCGACGCGGCGCCGGTGACCAGCGCGGTCTTGCCCTTGAAGCTCATGTGCATCTCCTTCGGTTGCTTTCAGCTCGTGGTCTTGGCGAAGAATTCGGCGACGCGCTGGCGTGTCTCGCCCTGGTCGTAGAGGCGTCGCGTCGCATCGATCTCCTCGGCGAATCCGTCGCGAGCCGGATCGGCCTGCGCCGCGATGCAGCGCTTGCTCGCTGCCAATGCGGCGCGTGGAATGGCGGCAAAACGCTCGACCAGCTCGCGTGTCCTCAAGGCAAGTTGCTCGCGCGGATACACCCAATGCACGATCCCCAACCGCAGCGCTTCCGCGCCATCGATCACCTCCGCGCCCAGGATAAGCCGTTTGGCGACGCCCGGGCCGCAGAGACGGGCGAGGCGCTGCGTCCCGCCTGCGGCAGGGACCAGTCCCAGGCGCGCCTCCGGCAACCCCAGCTTCGCCTCGGTCGCTGCCACGCGGAGGTCGCACGCGAGCGCGAGCTCGAGCCCGCCGCCCAGCGCGGCGCCGCCGATCTCCGCCACGACGACGACCGGAGCGGCCTCCAGACGCCGAAACAGGCGCTGCATGCGCCGCACGATGGCGATCATCGCGTCAGGCCCTTCCGGACTGGAGAGACAGCCCCGCATGAGGGCGAGGTCGGCGCCGGCGCAGAACGCCTTCTCGTCGCTGCGCAGATGGAGCACCGCCGCTTCCTCGTCCGCGGCGATCTCGTCGAGCACCGCATCGAGCTGCGCAATCAACGCGTCATCGAGCGCGTTGACCGGTGCGCGCGACATCG
>JBGPYP010000375.1:0-2490 GCA_041493285.1 Casimicrobiaceae bacterium | reverse complement strand
GCTGAAGCCTTCGCGCTACAAGTCGGCCAAAGCCTCAGTCCGCAATCCGCAATCCGCAATACAAGATGTCACCGGATGCGCGCGAGGAAATCACGGACGATCGCGGTGACGTCGCGATGCTCGACGTCGGCCGCGTAGTTCATCGCGCGCATGTCGGCCGGTGAGAGGCGTCCGGACAGGCGGTCGATGGCGCTGCGCACCTGCGGGTATCGCAGCAGCGTCTCGGCGCGCGCGACCGCCGCAGCGTCGTACGGCGGGAAGTAGCGCCGGTTGTCCTCGAGCTGGACGAGATCCAGTCCCTTGATCAGCCCCGCCGTCGCGTCGCCGGCGATCAGATCCACCTGCCCCGAGGCCAGCGCGCGATAACTGAGCGTGAGATCCATGACGCGTGGCGCGTCGGGAAACCGCAGCCCGTACGTCCTGGCCAGGCCGGGATACCCGTCAGGCCGTTCGACGAACTCGTAGCCGAAGCCTGCGCGCCAATGCGCCGACTCTCGCGCGGCGTCGTCGATCGTGCGGAGCCCGCGCGATCGCGCGTCGGTGCCCCGCACCAGGATCGCGAACGTGTTGTTGAACCCGAGCGGCGGCATCAGCGTGCGCCCGGTCTTCGCGTACAGGGTGCGCACCGTGTCGAAGACCGCGCTGGAATCGGTGTTCACCGGCTGATGAAACACGGCGGTCAGCGCCGTGCCGGTGTACTCGACGTACACGTCGATGTCGCCGGTCATCAGCGCGCGATCGCAAATCAGCGTGCCGCCCAGATTGAGCCGGCGGGCCACCGGCAGGCCTGCATCGCGCTCGATCGTCTGCGCCAGGAGCTCGCCGAGCACGATCTGCTCGGTGAAGTTCTTCGACCCCACCACGATCGCGCCGCTCGCCCGCCGCGCCGCGGCCGCGCTCGACAACAGCACGACGGCGGCGGCAATCGCGGCCACGGTGGCCGCTCGTCGAGACGCGGATCGACGACGCGACGACAACTGCTTCTCGAGCCACAACAGCGATCCGTCGACGACGAGCGCCAGCAGCGCCGCCGGAACCGCGCCGGCGAGGATGACGGTCGTGTCGACCATCGAGAGCCCGCGATAGATGTATTCGCCGAGGCCGCCCGCGCCGATCGCGGCGGCAATGGTGGCCGACCCGACGCCGACGACCGCGGCGACGCGCACGCCCGCGACGATCGACGGCAGCGCCAGCGGCAGCTCGACCTGACCGAGCAGCTCGCGCGGCGTCATACCCATTGCGACGCCCGCTTCGCGAATCGACGGGTCGATGCCGCGCAGGCCCGCAATCGTCGTCCGCACGATCGGCAGCAGCCCGTAGAGAATGAGCACGACGAGCGCGGCGCGCGCGCCGACGCCGCCCACGAGGGGCACCGGCAGCAGAAACCCGAACATCGCAAGGCTGGGAATGGTCTGGACGACGCTGGCCATCGCCATCAGCGGCGAGGCGAGGCGCGGACGCCGCGCGGCAAACACGCCGAGCGGCACACCGAGCGCGACGGCCACGAGCGTGGACGCGGCAACGAGCACCACATGCTGGCCGAGCAGGCTGGCGAGCTCGGCCCGGTGCGACAACCAGAACGAGAGCAACCGGATCATTCGGTCAACACCAAGGACACAAAGGCTGCAAAGGACACAAAGGTCAAGCCCGAGGTACGGTGACAATCGCGTCGAGCAGCCGCCGGACGCGCAGATCGGTGGACGCGGCGACCGCCGCCGCACGATCGCAGGCGATGAGCCGGCCCTCCTCGAGGACGCCGACCCGGTCGGCGAGCGCGAACGCTTCGCCCATGTCGTGCGTGACGATGATGACGGTCTTCCGCAGGCGCTGCTGGATGCGTCGGAACTCGGCGTGCAGCTCGGCGCGCGTGAGCGGATCGAGCGCGCCGAACGGCTCGTCCATCAGCAGCACCGGCGGATCGACCGCGAGCGCGCGGGCGACGCCGACCCGCTGACGTTGTCCGCCTGACAGTTCGTCCGGCCAGCGCGTCGCGAATTGCTGCGGCGGCAGCCCGACGAGCTCGAGGAGCTCGTACAGGCGAGGCCCGATACGATCGGCGGGCCATCCTTCGAGCCGCGGCACGACGGCGACGTTGTCGGCGACCGACATATGCGGGAACAGCCCGACGTCCTGTAGCACGTAGCCGACGCGTCGCCTCAGCCGGATCGGCTCCCACTCGCGCGTGTCGCGGCCGTCGACGAGAACGGCGCCCTCATCGGGCAGCAACAGACGGTTGACGAGCTTCAGCAGCGTGCTCTTGCCCGCGCCACTACGGCCGACGAGAGCCAGGACGTCGCCGGACTCGACCGCGAGGCTGAAATGGTCGAGGATTCGCGGCCGTCCAGGCCGCGCGAACGAGACGTCGCGGAACTCAATCGCGGGATTGGGCATCGCGATTGCGACGGTAGCATAGGAATCTAAGAATCTGAGGATCTAAGGATCTGAGGATCTGAGGATCTGAGGATCTAAGGATCTAAGGATCTAAGGATT
>JBGPYP010000224.1:0-4353 GCA_041493285.1 Casimicrobiaceae bacterium | reverse complement strand
CGCCGGCAAGCGCATCTTGCTCGCGAACAAGGAAACACTGGTGCTCGCAGGCGGCGTGTTCATGGCCGCGGTGCGCGACGGCGGCGCGACGCTGCTGCCGATCGACAGCGAGCACAACGCGATCTTTCAATGCCTGCCGGCGGCGCCGGGCGACGCGCCAGGACGCGGCGGCGTGCGGAGGATTCTGCTCACTGCGTCGGGCGGCCCTTTCCGGGCGACGCCCGTGGGCGAGCTCTCGCGGGTCACGCCCGAGCAGGCCTGCGCGCATCCGCGCTGGCGCATGGGCCGCAAGATCTCCGTCGACTCGGCCACGATGATGAACAAGGGCCTGGAGATGATCGAGGCGCACTGGCTGTTCGGTGTCGCGCGTGAGCAGATCGAAGTCCTCATCCATCCCGAGAGCATTGTGCATTCGCTGGTCGAATACCTCGACGGCTCGGTGCTCGCGCAGCTCGGCAATCCGGACATGCGCACCCCGATCGCGCAGGCGCTGGCGTGGCCGGGGCGCGTGGACGCGGGCGTGTCGCCGCTCGATCTGGCGCAGATCGGCGCGCTGCATTTCGCGGCGCCGGACCCGGCGCGGTTCCCGTGCCTTACGCTCGCTTGCGCGGCGCTGGCCGCGGGCGGCACTGCGCCGGCAACCTTGAGCGCCACGAACGAGGTCGCGGTCGCCGCTTTTCTCGGGGGCAGCATCGGCTTCCTCGACATCGCCGGCGTGTGCGCCGAGGCGCTCGCACGGCTGCCCGCGCACCCGGTGATCACGCTCGACGACGCGCTCGACGCCGACCGCGCGGGCCGGGCACTCGCGCGCGAGCTGCTGGGCCGGCACGCGGTCTCCGCATGATCGACGTGATACAAAAGGTACTCGCCTTCGCCGTCACGCTGGGCGTCCTGATCACGTTCCACGAGCTGGGCCATTACTTCGTGGCGCGGCTCGCGGGGGTCAAGGTGCTGCGTTTCTCGATCGGCTTCGGCCGGGTCGTATGGTCGCGGCGGGTCGGCCGCGACGCGACCGAGTGGGCGCTCTCCGCAGTTCCGCTCGGCGGTTACGTCAAGATGGTCGACGAGCGCGAGGGCGAGGTCATGCCCGGCGACCGCGCCCGCGCATTCAACCGCCAGAGCGTCTGGAAGCGCATTGCGATCGTCGCCGCCGGGCCGCTCGCGAACCTGCTGCTCGCGGTGCTGCTCTTCGCCGGCATGTATCTCGCCGGCGTGCCGGGACAGCGTGCGGTGCTCGCGTCGCCACCTGCCGCGTCGCCCGCGGCGGCGGCAGGGCTCGCCGCGGGCGATGTGATCGCCGCGGTCGACGGCACCCAGCTCCGCTCGTGGCAGGAGCTGCGCTGGCGGCTCCTGCACGCCTCGGGCAACGACGCGGTCAAGCTCGCGGTCGAACGCCCCGGCGGAGCGCACGCGGAGCGGACGCTCTCGCTCGCGGCGCTGAATACGGGCGAGTGGGAGGGAAACTTTCTCGCCGCGCTGGGCCTCAAGCTTGATCTGGGCGCGCCGCGCGTGCGCGACGTGCTGGCGGGCAAGCCGGCGGCCATCGCGGGGCTCAAGCCGGGCGACGCCATCGTCGCCATCGACGGTGAGCCGATGCGCTCACCGGCCGATGTCGCGGCGACGACCAATGCGCACCCCGGCAAGCGGCTGCGCTTCACGATCCAGCGCGACGGCGGAGAGTTCGAGGCCGCGCTGACGCCGGAGTCGACGGAGCAGGACGGCCGCAGGATAGGCATCGCCGGCATGCGACTCGCGGTCGATCCTGCGGCTGCCGCCGATCTGGCGGTGACGGTCCGCTACGCGCCGGCCGAGGCCTTGGCGCAAGGCGCGGCCAAGACGTGGGAGCTGTCGGCGTTCACCGTAAGGATGCTCGGTCGCATCGTCACCGGCAGCGCGTCGCTCAAGAACATCAGCGGGCCGTTCACCATGGCCGATTACGCGGGACAGTCCGCGCAGGCCGGCGTGCTGACGTTCATCGGCTACCTCGCGCTCATCAGCATCAGCCTCGGCGTGCTCAATCTACTGCCGGTGCCATTACTCGATGGAGGACACCTGTTGTATTATCTCGTCGAGATTTTCAAGGGCAGTCCCGTTTCCGACCGCGTCCTCGAGGTCGGCCAGCGCATCGGCATGGCCGTGCTGGCCCTGTTGATGGCTTTGGCGCTTTTCAATGACCTTTCCCGTTTCCTTTGATGCCCGCCGTGGCGCGCGGGCTGTCGCGCTGCGCGCGGCCGTCGGGGTCAGGGCCGGGTTCGCGTTGTTTGCCGTGCTGCTTTGCGCGCGGTTCATGCCCGCGGCGCTCGCGTTCGAGCCGTTCATGGTCCGCGACATCCGGGTCGAGGGGGTGCAACGCACCGATGCCGGAACCGTGTTCAACTACCTGCCGATCAAAGTCGGCGACCGGGTCGACGACGAGAAGGCTTCGGCGGCGGTCAAGGCGCTGTACGCGACGGGCTTTTTTCGCGACGTCCGGCTGGAAGTCGAGGGCGGCGTGCTGGTGGTCATCGTGCAGGAGCGGCCGACGATCAGCCAGATCGACATCGTCGGGACCAAGGAATTCGACAAGGACACGCTGCGCAAGGCGCTGAAGGACATCGGCGTCGCCGAGTCGCGCATCTTCGACCGGTCGGCGCTCGATCGCGCCGAGCAGGAATTCAAACGCCAGTACATCAATCGCGGCTACTACGCGATGCAGGTGACGACGACCGTGACGCCGCAGGAGCGAAACCGCGCGGCGGTGAACTTCACGGTCGAGGAAGGCGACGTGGCGAAGATCGCCAACATCAACATCGTCGGCGCGCAGGCGTTTTCCGAGAGCGCGCTGATCAAGGAAATGCAGCTGTCGACGCCCGGCTGGTTCACCTGGTATACCAAGAACGACCAATACTCGAAGCAAAAGCTGCAAGCCGATCTCGAGACGCTGCGGAGCTTCTACACCAACCGCGGCTATCTCGAATTCCTGGTCGACTCGACGCAGGTGTCGATCACGCCCGACAAGGAGCAGATCTACATCACGATCAACTTTACCGAGGGTCCGAAGTACACCATCGGCGACGTGCGGCTTGCCGGAGAGCTGCTGCTGCCCGAGCAGGAGCTGATGCGCCTCATCCTGGTGCGCGCCGGCGACGTGTACTCGCGCGAGAAGCTCACGCAGTCGGCCAAGGCGCTGTCCGACCGGCTCGGCAGCGACGGCTATGCGTTCGCCAACGTCAATGCCGTACCCGAGATCGACCGGGAGAAGCGCACCGCGGCGTTCACGTTCTTCATCGACCCGGGGCGCCGGGTCTACATTCGCAAGATCAACATCAGCGGCAACGTCAAGACGCGCGACGAGGTCATTCGGCGCGAGCTGCGCCAGCTCGAAGGCGCCTGGTACGACTCGACGCGCATCGATCGGTCCAAGGTGCGGATCACGCGCCTCAACTACTTCGACGACGTCAACGTCGAGACGCCCGCCGTTTCCGGCAGCCCCGACCAGGTCGACCTCGACGTGACGGTGACCGAGAAGGCAACCGGCAACCTGCTTGCGGGTGTGGGCTACTCGAGCGCCGACGGTCTGGTACTCACGGGCTCGATCTCGCAGAACAACGTGTTCGGGACCGGCAATTCGCTGGTGGCCGCGATCAACACCAGCCGCGTCAACCGCACCGTCGCAATCACGTACAACGAGCCCTACTGGACCGCCGACGGCGTCTCGCGCACGGTCGAGGTCTACGCCAAGAACATCGACCCGTCGTCGCTGCCGATCGCGCAATATTCGTCCAAAACCTACGGCGCCGCGGTCGGCTTCGGCGTTCCGATCACCGAGAGCGATACGATCAACCTGGCCGGACGGTTCGAACACACCACGCTGTCGCTTTTCGCCGAGAGCCCGCCGATCTACCGCGCCTTTGTCAACGAGTTCGGGTCGGTGACCAACAGCTACATCCTGAATGCCGGCTGGGCGCGCGATACCCGCGACAACATCCTATTCCCGAGCCGCGGCCTGTTGCAGAGCGCGCTCGCGGAGTGGGGGTTGCCCTTCGGTGACCTGTCGTATTACAAGCTGAACTATCTGATCCAGTGGTTCACGCCGTTGCCGGCCAACCTGGTCTGGATGCTGCGCGGCGACGTGGGCTACGGCGGCGGCCTCGGTGACAAACCGCTGCCGTTCTTCAAGGCGTATTATGCGGGTGGCGTGGGGTCGGTTCGCGGCTACGATACGGCGTCGCTCGGCCCGCAGGACGCCGCAGGCAACACGATCGGTGGCAGGCGCAAGATCGTCGGCAACGCGGAGCTGTTCTTCCCGATGCCGGGAGCCAAGGCGGGCGATCAGTCGGTGCGCCTGTCGATGTTTGTCGACGCCGGCCAGAT
>JBGPYP010000139.1:0-6872 GCA_041493285.1 Casimicrobiaceae bacterium | reverse complement strand
CTTTTTCGATGAGTCCGGCAAAGTTCGTATCATTTCCTCCGGCGTGAGGTCGGCGTGAGCCCTGCGTGAGTCGTGCTGCCGCACGCCGGGGGCGCCCGGCCGACGCGCGGATCGACCGCTGGGTCCGGCGCGAGCTCGCCCGCGCGCCGCTCAAGGCTAAGTCGCTGGTGGTCACCGTCTGGGGCGACGCGATCGCGCCGCACGGCGGCGCGGTGTGGCTGTCCGGCCTGATCCGCCTGCTCGCGCCCCTGGGATTGAACGAAAGGCTGGTGCGGACAAGCGTCTATCGGCTGGCAGGGGAAGGCTGGCTTGCCGCGCGCCAGCATGGCCGCCGTAGCCTCTATCGCCTGACGGCGGCGGGGCTGCGACGCTTCGAGCACGCGTACCGGCGCATCTATGCGCCGCCGGCGGGGGCCTGGGACGGCCGCTGGGAGATCGTGCTCGCGCCGGCGGCCGCATTGGGCGAGCAGGAGCGGCGTGGCTTGCGCAAGGAATTGTGGTGGGAAGGATTCGGGAACATTGTGCCCGGTGTTTTCGTCCGCCCCGCCCGTGCGGGCCCGGCCGATGCGCTTGTCGAGATTCTGCGCGCGCTCGGCGTCGAGCGCCGCGTCAGCGTGGTCACAGGGCACGACGCGCCCGGCTTGGAAACCCGGCACCTGCACGCGCTCGTGCGCGACTGCTGGGATCTGGCAGCCCTCGCGGCGGAGTACCGCGGGTTCCTCCACCGTTTCGAGGTCGTCATTCGCAACTTCCGCGACGGCAGCGCCCTCGATCCCCAGCAATGCTTTGTCGTGCGGAGCCTTTTGATCCATGCCTTCCGCCGGGTGACGTTGCACGATCCGCAACTGCCGGGCGCGCTGCTTCCCGCAGACTGGCCGGCCGCTGCCGCCTATTCGCTGTGCCGGGACTTCTATATGCTTGCACAGGAACACGCGGAACGGCACCTTGAGACGACGCTCGAAACCGAACAGGGTCCGTTACCGCCGGCGGCAGCGTACCTTTACCGGCGATTTGGTGGCCTCCCGCGTAAGTGATTGACTGCGACCCCGCGCACCCGCCGGCGACGTCCGCGAGGTTCACGATCCGCACCGGGCGCACCCGCATGGTCGAACGCTCCCTACCCACGTCGCGAGGAAGCTACGGCTGGATAATCGCCGGTTATCTGGCCGCCTACGTCGCTCTCGACTGGGTCAGTTATATCTATCCGGTCGCGCCGCCCTTGGCGATTACTCCATGGAACCCGCCTCCTGGCCTCAGCCTCGCCCTCCTGCTTCGCTACGGAACTCGCAATGGGCCGTGGTTATTCGTCGCCGCGCTTGCCGCCGAAATCCTCGTCCGCGGCACGGAGATGCCAATCGCGGTGCTGCTGCTTTCGTGTGCATTGCCGGCGGCAGTCTATACGTCTGCGGTCGTGCTGCTCCGCGGACCGCTCAAGTTCAATTCGGAATTCGCGACTCTACGCGACGCGACGGTCTTTTGCGGCACCGTCGCGCTCGCGACGGCATTGCTTGCGGTCGCTTTCGTCAGCCTTTTCTATGCGGACGGATTGCTGCCAGAGGGAGTGTTCGCCAAGAGCGTTGCGCAGTATTGGATCGGCGATTTGATCGGTATCGTCGTAACCACGCCGCTCGTGTTGGTCTTCATCCGCGGGCCGTGGCTCCGTTTTCGTGGACCCGACACCGAGACAGGGGCGCAGGCGGGCGCGGTTCTGCTTTCGCTGTGGATCGTGTTCGGATCGGGATGGGTGGACGAACTCAAGCTCTTCTATCTGCTTTTCCTGCCCGTGATCTGGATCGCCATGCGACACGGCGTCGAGGGGACAACGCTCGCGACTATGACGATCCAGATTGGCTTGATCGTTGCCATGCGTCTCGGCGGCTACAATGCGGCTGCAGTACTGGAATTCCAGTTCCTGCTGCTTGCGGTTGCGGTGACAGGACTATTCCTCGGGGTGACCGTTTCCGAGCGGCTCGCAATCTCGCAGCAATTGCGGGAGAAGCAGATCCAGCTCGATCGCAGCCTGCGGCTCGCCGCGGCGAGTGAAATGGCTTCCGCGCTCGCGCATGAGCTCAACCAGCCGTTGTCGGCAATCGGCACCTATGTCCGGGCGTGTCAGCTGATGGTGGCCGGCGTCAAGCCGCCAGCGGCGAGGCTGCAGGAAACCATGGACAAGGTCGTGCAAGAGGCAGCCCGCGCCGGCAACGTCGTGCGCCAGCTGCGCGACTTCTTCCGCACGGGATCGGGCCAGCTCTCGCGAATCGATGTCCTGCCGCTGCTGCAGAGCGTCATTGAAGGCGCACGCCTGCGGACCGAGCGCCATCGCGTTCGCTGGCGTCTTGCGGTCGCGGAAGATATTCCCGCCGTGCTGATCAACAGGATCCAGGTCGAAACCGTGCTCCACAATTTGATCGCCAACGCCATCGACGCCTTGAAGACCGGGCGCGCAGATACTGAGCGCGAGATCAGTGTCGCGGCCGTGGTGGAGAGCGAACAATACGTCCTGATCAGCGTGGCCGACAACGGACCGGGCGTGCCAGCAGAAATCGCCGCACAGCTCTTCCGTCCGTTTGCGACCAGCAAGCCGCAGGGGATGGGTCTCGGACTCGCGATCAGCAAATCGATCATCGAGGGCCACGGCGGCCGTCTCTGGCTCGAGCCCGCGGCACCCGGAAGCATTTTCCGCTTCACGCTGCCAATCGCCCGGGAAGGAAAATGAGCGTGGACGCGGCGGGCACGGTGTTCATCGTCGACGACGACGACGCGGTGCGCGACTCGCTGTCGCTGCTTCTGGGCCTGCGCGGCTACAAGACGTGCAGCTTCGAGCGAGGGGAGGACTTTCTCGCGGCGATAGAACCGGCTTCACGCGGTTGCGTGCTTCTGGACTTGCGTATGCCGAACGTCGATGGGATCGCGGTACAAGCGGCCCTCGCCGCGCGCGGAATCAGGCTGCCGGTCATCATCCTGACCGCACACGGCGACGTCGCGAGCGCGCGCACCGCGCTCAAGGGCGGCGCGTTCGACTTCCTGGAGAAGCCGATCGACGACGCGCTGCTGTCGGCGACGATCGATGCGGCGCTTGGCCGCGATGCATCGGCACGCATCGAGAGCGAGCGCGCCGATGCGCTGCGGCGACGCGTAGCACGGTTGACGCCGCGCGAGCGCCAGGTTCTCGCCGCAGTCATCGACGGGCGCCACAATCGCGAGATCGCGGCCGATCTCGGTATCAGCCCGCGCACGGTCGAGGTCTACAAGGCACGCCTCATGGACAAGCTGCAGATCGATCGTTTCCCGGAACTGATCCGGCTCGCGCTGGAGCTGCGGCTCATGGACGAGCCCTTGATACGTGATGCCCGTAAGGCCTGACCGCACGCGTTTCCCTGATTTTCCCGCGCTGCAAACATTCGTATCCTCGGTGAGCGCAGGTCTGCACGGCTATAGGTCCGATGCCGCGCACGCCGGCCCCACCGTGGAGGTGCGCGATGAACAGGGTTCTCATCCCGTTTACCGATCCGGAGAGCGCGGAACGCGCTGTCCGCAAACTTCTCGACGAAGCGCCGTCGCCGGCGCTCGAAGTCGAGCTGCTCGCAGTGGTCGAGCCGCTCGTGCCGGGCAAGGTCCGCGTGTTTCTTTCCCCGGAACGTGCAGAATGCCTTGCCCGTGCGGCGGCGGAACGCTGGCTCGCGCGCATCGAGGCGCTGCTCGATGCCGCGAATATCCGGCATCGGTCGGAGATCGCTGTGGGGCGCCCCGCCGCGGTCATCGACGCTGCGCTGCGACGGCCGAATATCGACCGAGTGCTTTTGCCGGCCCGACGCTCGCGCTGGCTATCGGCGGCGACGGCGGCGGAACGGAGCGCCCAGCTTACTCAAACCTCGCGTCATCCTGTCACGGTCGTCCGCTAGCCGCCGGCGGCAACGATGTCGATGTCGAGCTGGCTTGTAGCAGCCACAATGGCGCTCATCGCGCCAGCGGCGGCAGCGGCCGACGGGCTCGCACCGCTCAACGGCGCGGCGCTGTCGCCGGTGTGGATCGTCCCATTCCTAGGGATCCTGCTCTCCATCGCCCTCGTCCCGCTCACGGCGCCGAGCTTCTGGCACCACCATTTCGGCAAGACGGCGGCGTTCTGGGCACTGGCCTTTCTGATCCCCTTCTCCGCGAAGTTCGGCGTCGGGCTGGCGCTGCACGAGGTCGTGCACACGCTATTTCTCGAGTATTTGCCGTTCATCATCCTGCTGCTCGCGCTGTTCACCGTCGCCGGCGGGATCCACGTGCGCGGCAACCTGCACGCCACGCCCGCGCTCAATACCGGCTTGCTCGCCCTGGGCACGGCGCTCGCGAGCGTGATGGGCACGACCGGGGCGGCGATGCTATTGATCCGGCCGGTGTTGCGCGCCAACGACAATCGCCGCCACAAGGCGCACGTGGTCATCTTCTTCATTTTTCTCGTCGCGAATATCGGTGGGGCACTGACGCCGCTCGGCGATCCGCCGCTCTTTCTCGGCTTCCTCAAGGGCGTGGATTTCTTCTGGACCACTAAGACGATGTTTTGGCCGACGCTGACTACCGCCTTGGTGCTGCTCGCGCTGTTCTACGCCATCGACCGCTGGTATTTCGCCCGCAGCGGCGAGCAGCGGCCGGCGCGGCTCGACCCCACGCACGACTCGCCGGTGACCGTGCAGGGCAAGTTCAACTTCATTCTGCTCGCCGCCATCCTCGGCTGCGTGCTTGCCTCCGGATTGTGGAAACCCGGTCTCGAGATCACGCTATACGGCACGACCCTCGAATTGCAGAACGTCCTGCGCGACCTCGCGTTGCTGGCGATCGCATGGATATCCTGGCGACTCACGCCGCGAAGCGTGCGCCGCGCCCATCACTTCGAATGGGGACCGATCGTCGAAGTCGCCAAGCTCTTCGCGGCGATCTTTCTGACCATCATTCCTGCGATCGCGATTCTCCGGGCGGGCAACGCCGGCGTGCTGGCGCCGCTGCTCGCCGCGGTTTCGGATCCGAGTGGCGCGCCGATCGACGCACTCTACTTTTGGTTCACCGGTGTACTCTCGAGCTTCCTCGACAATGCGCCCACGTATATCATGTTCTTCAACCTCGCGGGCGGCGATCCGGTCGCATTGATGGGTCCCATGGCGACGACACTGGCCGCGATCTCCGCCGGCGCGGTGTTCATGGGCGCCATGACCTACATCGGCAACGCACCGAACTTCATGGTCAAGTCGATCGCGGAGTCGCGCGGAGTGAAAATGCCGAGCTTTCTTGGTTACATGGCTTGGTCGGCGCTCATTCTGTTGCCGATCTTTGCCGTGCTTACCCTGCTCTTCTTCCGTTAGCGCGCCGGTCATCGAGGGGCGGTAGTAGAAGGCGTCCGATTGCGGCGCGCGGCCCGCAGGGCGTGCCCCGTCTTCCCCGTTCGTGTCAGCTTCGCGCCGGGAAAACCTCGCCGCGCACCTCGCCAAAGCCGACGCGATAGCCGTCGCCCTGGCACCAACCGGTCATGATCACCTCGTCGCCGTCCTCGAGGAACGACCGCGTCGCGCCGCCCGCGAGCGCGAGCGGCCTCTGCCCGTTCCAGGCGAGCTCGAGCAGGCTGCCGCACGAATCCGGCGCGGAGCCGCTGATCGTGCCGGACCCCATCAGGTCGCCGACCCGCGTGTTACAACCCGACACCGTGTGGTGCGCGAGCTGTTGCGCCATGCTCCAGTAGAGGGCTCGGAAGTTGCTGCGGCAAATCGTCGACGCGGCGGCGCCCGCGGGCTTGAGACCGACTTCGAGGTGGATGTCGAAGCCATGCTCGCCCGACAGCGAGAGATACGGCAGGGGGTTCGGGTCCTGCGCGGGGCCCGCGACGCGAAACGGCTCCAGTGCATCCAGCGTGACGATCCACGGTGAGATCGACGTGGCGAAGGTCTTGCTGTTGAACGGCCCGAGCGGCACGTACTCCCATTGCTGGATGTCGCGCGCGCTCCAGTCGTTCATCAGCACCAGCCCGAAGATGTGGCGCTCGGCCTCGCCGATCGCGATCGGTTCGCCGAGCGCGTTGCCTTCCCCGACGATGAACGCCATCTCCAGCTCGAAGTCGAGCTTGCGCGTCGGGCCGAAGACCGGTTGCTCGGCGTCCGGGGGTTTCAGCTGGCCGCTGGGACGGCGGATCGGCGTGCCGCTGACGACGACGGAGCTGGCCCGGCCGTTGTAGGCGACCGGCAGGTGGAGCCAGTTCGGCAACAGCGCGTTCTTCGGATCGCGGAACATCGAGCCGACGTTGGTCGCATGCTCCTTCGACGAGTAGAAATCCGTGTAGCCGCCGATCTCGACCGGGAGATGCATGCGTGCGTCCCGCATCGGCACGAGCGCCCGTGCGCGGAGCGCCGCGTTGTCGCGAAGCTCCGGGTGATCGTGGCGCAAGAGCTCGCCGATCCGCAAGCGCGCCTTCGTCCAAGCTGGACGGCCGAGCGCGATGAAAGCATTGAGCGCATCGCGATCGAAGACGCGCTTCCCCTTGGGCGCGACGGCGAGGAGGCCCACGTCCTCGAGCGCAGCGAGGTCGAGCACCAACTCGCCGATCGCCACGCCGGCGCGCGGCCGCGCATCGGCCGCCGTGCTGAACACGCCATAAGGCAGGTTCTGGATCGGAAAATGCGAGTCGGGCGCGACCTCGATGAAGGATTGGACCCCCACGCTTGCAGCCTCATTGGCCAATTCGGCCGCTGCCCTGCCCCCAGAGGGGGCCGAGTGCCGCGGCTCCATGCCGGCCTGCGCCGGCATGGACGGCACGAGGAGGCGTTGCGTCTCGCAACGCCGCCGCCTGCAAGGCCGATTCGCGCCTTGGGGCGACCCTGTGGCGCTCATGATCGCGGCGACCT
>JBGPYP010000013.1:0-19784 GCA_041493285.1 Casimicrobiaceae bacterium | reverse complement strand
GGTTGCGGCAAAATGCGGCGCCTGCTTCGTCGCGCTCCTCGGCCTCGTAGCCCAAGCTACGACCGTCGTCGCGCGCCTCGCATTCATCCGCATTTTGCCAGCAACGCAATCCGCGTGGGGCCTGTTCAGAGGTTCCTTAGTGTTCGGAGGAGGCGGGGACGTCGGGTGTCTCGATCGTCGCTGCAACGTGCTTGCGTCCCCGACCGCGCGGACGCCGGCGCTTCTTCGGCGCCTCGTCGGGGCGCAGCATGCGTTCACGCTCCGCGCTGTCGGCATCCTGGAAGCGCTCCCACCAGTCGGCGATCTCGATCGGGATCTCCCCGCTGTGGCTGCGCAACCAGAGGAAATCGTAGCCGGCGCGGAAGCGCGGGTGCTCGAGCAGCCGGAATGGGCGCTGACCGGCGCGCTGCTCGAACCGCGGCTGCATCGCCCAGGTTTCCTTGATCACCGCTTCGAAGCGACGCGGAATCGCCAGCCGTTCCGCCTGCTGCTCCAGCACATGGTCCATCACCGTGAACAGCGCGGGGGTCGGCCGCTCGCCCTTCGCCTTGGCCGCGTTCCAGCTCGCGAGCACCTCGTGCCAGAGCAGCGTCGCGAACAGGAACGCCGGCGTCACCGGTTTGCCGGTCCGCACGCGTTCGTCGGTGTTCTCGAGCGCGAGATCGATGAAGCGCGTGCCGAGCGGCTGCTCGAGGATCACGTCGAGCAGCGGCAGCACGCCGTGGTGCAGCCCATGGCGACGCAGGCTCTTGAGCGACTCGACCGCGTGGCCGGACAGGAGCAGCTTCTCCATTTCGTCGAACAGTCGCGCGGGCGGGACGTTGTGAATCAGCGGCGCGAGCGTCGGGATCGGCGTCGCGGTTTTCTTTTCGATGCGCAGGCCGAGCTTCGCCGCGATCCGTACCGCGCGCAGCATTCGGACCGGATCCTCGCGATAGCGGGTCACCGGATCGCCGATCAGCCGTAGCCTCTTCGCCTTGACGTCGGCGACGCCGCCGACGTAATCCCACACGCTCTCCGTCGCCGGGTCGAAATACAATGCGTTGATCGTGAAGTCGCGCCGGACCGCGTCTTCGGCCTGGTTCCCGAACACGTTGTCGGACAGAAGCCGCCCGTGCTCGTCGGCGGCGTCTTCGCCGGCCTGGCGGCCGCGGAAGGTCGAGACCTCGACCGTCTCCGGGCCGGCGAGCACGTGCACCAGCCGGAAGCGCCGGCCGATGATGAACGCGCGGCGGAACAACGGCTTCACCTGTTCGGGCGTCGCGTCGGTCGCGATGTCGAAGTCCTTCGGCTGGAACCCGAACAGCAGATCGCGGACGGCGCCGCCGACGATGAAGGCCTTGAAGCCCGCTTGTTGGAGCTTCCGCGTCACGTCGAGCGCGCCGCGCGAAAGCTGGCTGCGACGCATGCGATGCGCGTCGGGACCGAACAGCCGCGGCTCGGTCGCAGGCCGGCCCGGCATCAGGCGCGCGAAAAGGCGACGAATCATCCGTCCTGTACAGTCACGAAGCGACCAAGTCTCATGGTTCGGAAAGCCGGTGCACGAAGCAAGGGTGGGTGTGCCGGGGCGGGGCGCGAGTGGCCTGCCGCCGAATCGACTGCCGCGGGAAGCGGGGCTACGGCGCATCATAGCACGGAGCAGCGCGGGGCCGGGGCGTGGGCGTCCCATGACTAGGATCAAGCCTGCGCGTGGCAGCTCGCAGGAAAATCGCGGATAATTCAACCCTTTTCCCCGACATTCCGGCGCGCCCAGGAGAAATCATGCCCGCGTATCAGCACGTGACGGTCCCGACCGGGGGCCGGAAGATCACCGTCGACAAGGACTTCAGCGTCAACGTCCCCGATCAGCCGATCATTCCCTACATCGAAGGCGACGGCACCGGCGTCGACATCACCCCGGTGATGATCAAGGTCGTCGACGCGGCGGTGGCCAAGGCGTACGGCGGCAAGCGCAAGATTCACTGGATGGAGATCTACGCCGGCGAGAAGTCGACCAAGGTCTATGGTGCCGACGTGTGGCTGCCCGACGAGACGCTGGCGATCGTCAAGGACTACGTGGTCTCGATCAAGGGTCCGCTGACCACCCCCGTCGGCGGCGGCATCCGGAGCCTCAACGTCGCGCTGCGACAGCAGCTCGACCTTTACGTCTGCCTGCGGCCGGTACGCTACTTCGCGGGCGTACCCAGCCCGGTGAAGGCGCCGGAGAAGATCGACATGGTGATCTTCCGCGAGAACTCTGAGGACATCTACGCCGGCATCGAATGGGCCGCGGAATCCGACGGTGCGAAGAAGGTCATTGATTTCCTGATCAAGGAGATGGGTGTCAAGAAGATCCGCTTTCCCGCGACCTCGGGCATCGGCATCAAGCCGGTGTCGATCGAGGGGACCGCGCGACTGATGCGCAAAGCGGTCCAGTACGCGATCCACAACGATCGGCGATCGGTGACGATCGTGCACAAGGGGAACATCATGAAGTTCACCGAGGGCGGCTTTCGCGACTGGGCGTACGAAGTGGCGCAGAAAGAGTTTGGCGCGCGGCCGATCGACGGCGGCCCGTGGTGCAAATTCAAGAACCCGAAGACCGGCCGCGAGATCGTGGTCAAGGACGTGATCGCCGACGCCTTCCTGCAGCAGATCCTCCTGCGTCCGGACGAATACGACGTGATCGCGACGTTGAATCTCAACGGTGATTACATCTCGGACGCGCTCGCGGCGCAGGTCGGCGGCATCGGCATTGCGCCGGGCGCGAACATGTCGGACTCGGTGGCGATGTTCGAGGCGACGCACGGCACCGCACCCAAATATGCGGGCAAGGACTACGTAAACCCTGGGTCGGAAATTCTGTCGGCGGAAATGATGCTGGTACACATCGGATGGAAGGAAGCCGGGGCGCTCATCGTCAAGAGCCTCGAGAAGGCCATCGCCGACAAAGTTGTGACCTACGACTTCGCGCGGCTGATGCCCAGTGCGACACAGGTGTCCTGCTCCGGCTTCGGCAAGGCGATGATCGAGAGGATGTGACGGACGAGCGCATCGCAAGAGGCCCGGGATCCAATCTACCGGCCATCTGCGCCCACTTACTGTAGGTCCCGGCCTCCGCCGGGACGACGACTGTTGCGTCATCCCGGGCGAGCGCGTCGCGAGAGGCCCGGGATCCAATCTGGTGCGCCGGCTTGGGTCCCGGCCGCCTGCCACCGCGCAGGTGCGGGCGGCACCAAAACAAAAAACCCGCCGCGTGGCGGGTTTTTTTGCCACAGCCGCCCAGTGCCGGGCGGCAGGCGGAATTCAAGCGTTCTGGATGTTCGAGGCCTGCTTTCCCTTGGGTCCCTGGGTGACTTCGAAGCTCACCTTCTGACCTTCCTTCAGCGTCTTGAAACCGTTCATCTGGATGGCCGAGAAATGCGCGAACAGGTCTTCGCCGCCGTCCTCCGGCGTGATGAAACCGTAACCCTTCGCGTCATTGAACCACTTGACCGTGCCTGTTGCCATAGACCTGCTTCCTTACAAGAATGAGGGGTTGGGTGTTTGGGGAGCAAGTACTATCTACGGCAAGCGCAACGGTGCTCGGTGCGGCGACGAACCGGGACAGCAAAGACTCGGAGGCCAAACGCAAGTTTTGTACGCGCTTTGCGACGGCGAAGTCAAGTCCCGGGGCCAAAATGCGCGTTCCACTTGAAAAATCTGTTGCAATCATCAAACATTAGAGCATCGGACGGCGGGTTTCCGGCACGGAATGGCGAATCAGCAACAGGACGGGAGCGTTCTCGAGGTCGTAAAGACCCGCCTCAAGCCCCCGCCGCTGTACAAGGTCATCCTACTCAACGACGATTACACCCCGATGGACTTTGTCGTCGTGGTGTTGCAGACTGTGTTCGCGATGAGCCGCGAGAAGGCGACCCAGGTGATGCTCCAGGTCCATCGCGAGGGCATGGGCGTATGCGGGACGTACACGCGCGAAGTCGCCGCAGCGAAGGTCGATCAAGTGCTGAACATAGCGCGCAAGTACCAGCATCCACTCCAGTGCACCATGGAGGAGACGTAGGCGTTAATGCAGCGAAGCAGTAGCCGCGCCAGATCGGTGTGCGCACTGCGACGAAGGTTGGACGATCATGATTGCGCAGGAACTGGAAGTCTCCCTCCACATGGCTTTTGTCGAGGCCCGGCAAAAGCAGCACGAGTTCATCACCGTCGAGCACCTGCTGCTGGCGATGCTCGACAACCCCTCCGCCGCCGAAGTGCTCAAGGCCTGCGGCGTCGACCTGGAGGAGCTGCGCGGCGTTCTCACCGACTTCATCAACGAGCATACGCCCAGGCTGTCGCCGCATTCGGACGCGGACACGCAGCCGACGCAGGGGTTTCAGCGCGTGATCCAGCGCGCGATCCTGCACGTCCAGTCGTCGGGCAAGAAGGAAGTGACGGGCGCGAACGTGCTGGTGGCGATCTTCGGCGAGAAGGAATCGCACGCCGTGTACTTCCTGAACCAGCGCGGCGTGACGCGCCTCGATGTTGTGAACTACATCGCGCACGGCATCACCAAGACCTCGCCGAAGAAGGACGAGAAGCAAGAGTCCGCCAAGGAAGAGGGAGACGGCGAGCAGCAGCCCGCCGGCGCGCTCGACGCCTATACGGTGAACCTCAACCAGCTGGCCAAGGCCGGCAAGATCGATCCGCTGATCGGCCGCGAGATCGAGCTCGAGCGGGTGATCCAGGTATTGTGTCGCCGGCGCAAGAACAACCCGCTGCTGGTCGGCGAGGCAGGCGTCGGGAAGACCGCGATCGCCGAGGGGCTCGCGCGCCGCGTCAACGACGGCAACGTGCCGGAGATGCTCCGGGAATTCACGGTCTATTCGCTCGACATGGGCGCACTGCTTGCCGGCACCAAATACCGCGGCGATTTCGAGCAGCGGCTGAAGGCAGTGCTGAAGCAGCTCATCGACAATCCGAAGTCGATCCTGTTCATCGACGAGATCCATACGATCATCGGCGCCGGCGCGGCGTCCGGCGGTACGCTCGACGCATCGAACCTGCTCAAGCCCGCGCTCAACACCGGTGCGCTGAAATGCATCGGCGCGACCACGTACAACGAGTACCGGGTGATCTTCGAGAAGGATCACGCGTTGTCGCGGCGGTTCCAGAAGATCGACGTGCCGGAGCCGTCGATCGCGGAGACGATCGAGATCCTCAAGGGGCTGAAGACGCGGTTCGAGCAGCACCACGGCGTCAAGTACGCGCCCGCGGCGCTGACGACCGCGGCCGAGCTGTCCGCGCGCTTCATCAACGACCGCCATCTCCCCGACAAGGCGATCGACGTCATCGACGAAGCCGGCGCGGCGCAGAAAATCCTGCCGAAGTCGAAGCAGAAGAAAGTCATCAACAAGACCGAGATCGAGGAGATCGTCGCCAAAATCGCCCGCATCCCGGCGAAGAGCGTCACCTCCGACGACCGCAACGCTTTGAAGACGCTCGACCGCGACCTCAAGAACGTCGTGTTCGGCCAGAACCAGGCGATCGACGCGCTGGCCGCGGCGATCCGCATGGCGCGGTCGGGGCTGGGCGATCCGCGCAAGCCCATCGGGAACTTCCTGTTCAGCGGGCCCACGGGCGTGGGCAAGACCGAAGTCGCGCGTCAGCTCGCCTACTGCCTCGGTGTCGAGCTGCTCCGCTTCGACATGTCCGAGTACATGGAGCGCCACGCGGTGTCGCGCCTGATCGGTGCACCGCCGGGCTACATCGGCTTCGATCAGGGCGGCCAGCTCACCGAAGCGATCACCAAGCACCCGTACAGCGTGCTGCTGTTGGACGAGATCGAGAAGGCGCATCCCGACATCTTCAGCATCCTGCTGCAGGTGATGGACCACGGAACGCTGACCGACAACAACGGGCGCAAGGCAGATTTCCGCAACGTCATCGTCATCATGACGACCAACGCCGGCGCGGACATGCTGTCGCGCAACTCCATCGGCTTCACCGATACCAAGCAGGCGGGCGACGAGTTCGAATCGATCAAGCGCATGTTCACACCGGAGTTTCGCAACCGGCTCGACGCGACGATCTCCTTTGCGGCGCTCGACCACGAGGTCATTCTGCGCGTGGTCGACAAATTCCTGCTCGAGCTGGAGAACCAGCTGCACGAGAAGAAGGTCGAGCCGTCCTTCACCCAGGCGTTGAAGGAGTTCCTGGCGCGCAAAGGCTTCGATCCGCAGATGGGCGCTCGCCCGATGGCGCGGTTGATCCAGGACACGATCCGCAAGGCGCTGGCCGACGAGCTGCTGTTCGGCCGGCTGGTCAACGGCGGCAAGGTCACGATCGACGTTGGCAGCGACGACAAGATCAAGCTGGAATTCGACGAGACGAAGGAAGTCGAGCCGGTCGCTTGAACGGCATCGATGAAAAGTAGGGTTGAAAAGTAGGGTCAGACTCGACTTTCTGGTCGCTTCCCGGAAGGAAAACGGCGCCTCATGGCGCCGTTTCCTTCTCCGGGCCTAGTAAGAGAAAGTCGAGTCTGACCCTACTTTTTGAGAGAAAGTCGAGTCTGACCCTACTTTTTCTGACCCTACTTTTTCCTACTTTTTCCTTTTCACGCCAGCACGTCGGCCCAGATGTTCATTGCCCATGCGAACGCGTACGCCCCCTCGACGGCGCTCATCGCCGGCGATACGCCGCCCGAGCCCGGCACCGGCAGCAACGTCTTCTTCTCCTTGTCGTACTGGTGAACCGAGCAGACGTGGATGGAATCCTTGTCGGTGATCATGCTGTAGCAGGTGTTGGTGAGCACCGGCGCCGGATTCGGCGCCTGACCGGCGAGGAGCGCGACCACCGCGGCCGCGCAGACCTTCGCGTGCTGGTTCGCCATGTGACCGGATTTGGGCATGCCCGTCGCGATCTGGATCGCATCGCCCAGCACGTGGATGTTTTTCACCTTGACCGACTCGAACGTGAGGAAATCGACGTCGCACCAGCGGTCGTTCGCGGTGACGACCCCCGCCGCGCGCGCAATGGCGCCGGCCCGCTGCGGTGGCACGACGTTGAGCACGTCGGCCTTCACTGGATCGTGAACCTCGAACTTCGCAGTGTTCGTCGCAACGTCGACGTCCGTCAGCACGTAGTTCGGACGGTATTCGATGATGCCCTTGTATTCGTCGGCCCACGCCTTCTTGAACAGCGGACCCTTCGACGTCACGTCGCCATTGCCGTCGAGGATCAGCACCTTCGACTTTGGCTTCGCCCGCTTGAAGTACCACGCGACCTGGCAGGCCCGCTCGTAGGGCCCGGGCGGGCACCGGTACGGCGCGACCGGGATCGACACCACGTAGACGCCGCCATCCGGCATGGCCTCGAGCTGGCGGCGCAGCGCGACCGTCTGCGGTCCGGCCTTCCACGAATGCAGGATCTTCGCCTGCGCGTCCGCGTTGTTGAGCCCCGGAACCTTGTCCCACATGAAATCGACGCCGGGCGAGAGGATCAGCCGGTCGTAGGGCAACTCGCCGCCGCCGGCGAGCCTGACGGTGCGTTTGTCGGCGTCGACGGCTGTCGCGGTGTCGCGGACGATCTTCACGCCGTGCCGCGCGGTCAGGTTCGCATAGCTCGTGGTCAGATACGACAGGTCCTTGCTGCCGCCCAGGACGAGGTTCGACATCGGGCATGAGATGAATTCGGCATTCGGCTCGACGATCGTCACGTCGACCGTGCCGTTGCTCCACATCCGGATGTACTTGGCCGCCGTGGCGCCGCCGTAGCCACCGCCGACCACGACCACCTTGCCCGCGGAGCCACCGCCCATCGTCGCGCAACCCGGCAGCGCGAGCGCCGCGGAACCTGCTGCGACCGCCTTGAGGAAATCACGCCGTTGCATCCTCATCGTCGTCTCCTTCGCGCGGGCGCTCATTTGGCCGCCTTCTGCGTCGCGAACCAGCCGCCGATCAACTCGATCTGTGCGTCGGTGTAGCCCTTCGCGAGCTGGGGCATGATCGTGCCGGGTTTCGTCCCGGCCCGGTATTCCTGCATCTTGCGGACGAGGTCGTCCTTGCTCACTCCGGCCAGGCTCTCGGTTCCCCCCTGGCTCACGCCGTTCGTTCCATGACAATTCGCGCAGGTGGCGGCGAGGTTGCGCGCGATATTCGGGTCGCTACCCTGCGCCGCGGCAGAGGTTGCGGCCAGGGCGGCGATGCCGGCCGCGAGAAGGCAGGGAATGGAATGCATGATCTTCTCCTTGGGTCGGTTGCGTCGCCGGGGTGCACGGCGCTGCGCGCGGCTGAAATCGCCGCCGAGGCGGCAGGTTGCGTGGGACCGCGCGGACTTCCTCCACGCCGATGATAGACGTTTGCACCATCCGTTGCGTCTGTCAAGTGACCCGGGCCGAGAGGCTGTGACGTCGTACGGGCTGTTCCGGAACCTGCTACATTCGGCGCTGCAATGAGAAGCAGCCCGCCTTTCGCTGGCGACCCGCGTCGGGCGCCGGAATCATGGACCCGCACCCCCTCGAGATCGCATCCCTCGGCGCCGCAGGCGAAGTTACCGGCTCGTGTTTCCGCCTCGACACCAGCCGTGCGCACTTCCTCGTCGATTGCGGGATGTTTCAGGGCGGCGGCGACGCGGACGCAAAGAATGCCGCTGCGCTGCCGTTCGATGTCGCCGCGCCGGACTTCGTGATCCTCACGCACGTGCATATCGACCATTCGGGCTTGCTGCCGGTGCTCCATGCCCGCGGGTTTCGCGGGCCGGTCTACGCAACGCCCGCGACGATCGGCCTTCTCGGCGTGATGCTGCCCGACAGCGCGCATATCCAGGAGAAGGAAGCGGACGCCGGTGCGCTGACCGATGCCCGGCGTGCGGAGACCGGGAGGCCGCCGCAGGGTTCGCGCCCGCGTCCGGGTGATGCCGCGGATCACCGGCATGCCGGAGCGCGCCGCTCCGAGCATGATGCGGCGCCGCTGTACACGGTGGCCGATGCGGAGGACACGCTGCGGCTGTTGACGGCGGTCGGCTACGGTATCGTTTTCGAGCCGAAGCCGTCGGTCCGCTTCCGCTTCCGTGATGCCGGCCACATCCTCGGCGCGGCAATCATCGAATTGTGGCTTGACGGCGACCGCGGCGCGCGCAAGTTCGTGTTCTCCGGCGACCTCGGCCAGCCCGGGCGGCCGGTCATGTCGGACCCGACGCCGATCGCCAGCGCCGATGTGCTTGTCGGCGAGTCCACTTACGGGAACCGGCTGCACAAGTCGCTCGCCAGCACCTACGATGAACTGGCGCAGGTGCTCGCATCGACGCTGCCGCGCGGAACGTCGTCATCCCGGCGTTCGCGGTCGGACGGACGCAGGACGTGCTGCACGTGCTCGCCGACCTCGTTTGGCAAGGGCGCGTCCCCGGCCTCTCGATTTTCGTCGACTCGCCGCTGGCGGCGCGTACAACCCGCATCACCGCGAAATACGCCGCCGTACTCGACCGCGAAAGCCGCGAGCTCACCCACTGGCTGGCGCAGCACCAGGACACGGTCGGCCTGCGGTTTACCGAGACGCCGCAGGACTCGATGGCGATCAACAACGTGAGGAGCGGCGCCGTACTCATCGCCGCCGGCGGCATGTGCGAGGGCGGACGCATCCGGCACCATCTGCGCCACAACCTCCCCCGGGTGGAGTGCGCGATCGTGTTCATCGGCCTTCAGGCCGCCGGCACCCTCGGTCGCCGGATCGTCGACGGCGCGACGTACGTGCGTCTGTTTCGCGAGGCCGTACCCGTGCGCGCGTCTGTCCACACGATCGGCGGGCTTTCCGCGCACGCCGACCAGGCCGCGTTGCTCGGGCGGCTGTCCGGGTTTCGCGCGGCGCCCGCGCGCACGTTCGTCGTTCACGGCGAACAGGAGACGGCTTCCCGGTTTGCGCAACTGATCCGCGAGCGGCTCCGCTGGACGTCCGTCGACGTTCCCCGCCATGGCGAGCGCATCCCGGTGGCGTGAGGCCGCGCCCGAGCGCGGATTGACGCGGCACGAGGCCGCCGCGCGCCTCGTGGCTGCCGGGCACAACGAGCTTCCGACGCCGCCTGCCCGCACGATCCTTCGCATCGTCGCCGGCGTCGCCACGGAGCCTATGTTCCTGATGATCGTCGCCGCGGGCTTGCTCTACCTGCTGCTCGGCGATCTCGCCGAGGCGTTGCTACTGCTCGCTTTTGTCGTGATCGTGATGGGCATCACGATCGTCGAGGAGCGCAAGACCGAGCGCGTGCTCGACGCGCTGCGCGATCTGTCGAGCCCGCGTGCCCGCGTGCTCCGCGACAGCGAACCGCAACTCATCGCGGGTCGCGACGTTGCGCCGGGAGACATCCTGTTCCTCGACGAGGGCGACCGGATCGCCGCGGACGCGGTGCTCCTGGACGCGCACGACCTGATGGTGGACGAATCGCTGTTGACGGGCGAATCGGTACCCGCCTCCAAGCGGCCGCTCGCTGCGGGCGAACGCGCGCCGCAGATGCTGGCGGCGACGCGGCCCGGCGGAGACGGCCTGCCGCTGGTTTACGCCGGATCCATGGTCGTGCAGGGCGGGGGCGTGGGGCGGGTGCATGCGACGGGGCTCGATACCGAGATAGGCCGGATCGGGCGCGCGCTTCAGAGCCTCGACGATGCGCCCAGCCCGCTCAAGCGCCAAACCGCGGTGCTCGTCCGCTGGGTCGCGGTCGCGGCCGTGGTGCTATCGGCCAGCGCCGCGGTCTTGTATTGGGCGACCCGCGGCGATCCGCTGCAGGCGGTGCTGGCGGGCCTGGCCTTGGCGATGAGCATGCTGCCGGAGGAATTTCCGGTGATCTTCACCGTGTTCATGGCGGCGGGCGCATGGCGCATCTCGCGCCACCACGTCCTGACCCGTCGGTTGAGCGTGATCGAGACGCTAGGCGCGGCGACCGTGCTCTGCGTCGACAAGACGGGAACGTTGACCGAGAACCGCATGACCGTGTGCCAGTTGGTCACGTCGGAAACATCGCGGCGACTCGAAGGCGCAACCGGCGAGCGTCTTGCGTTGGCGCCGGCGGAGGAAGCACTGCTGGCGACCGCCGTGCTCGCCTGCGAGATCCGGCCCTTCGACCCGATGGAAAAGGCGCTGCATCGGCTCGCCGCGGCGACGCTCACAACCTCGCCGACGGCAGGCCGCGAATTCGTGCACGAGTATGCGCTCAGCGCCGAGTTGCTTGCGATGACCCATGTGTGGGCGCCGCCCGGTGCCGGGCCCGCGATCGTGGCGACGAAGGGCGCGCCCGAGACGATCGCTGGCCTCTGTGGCCTCGATCGCGCGGCGCGCGCCGGTATCGAGAGCGACGCGCAGGTGATGGCCGGCAAGGGCTTTCGCGTGCTGGGTGTCGCTCGCGCCGTGCACCCCGGCGCCCCGTGGCCCGCCGATCCGCGCGCCTTTCGCTTCGTCTGGCTAGGGCTCATCGCCTTCGCGGACCCGCTGCGCGCGAATGTGCCGCACGCCATCGCCGAGTGCCGGGCCGCAGGCATCCGCGTGCTGATGATCACCGGCGATTACCCGGCCACCGCGCGCGCCATTGCGGCCGAGGCAGGATTGCCGGTGGCGGCCGTGCTCACCGGCTCGGATGTCGCGACGCTCGACGACGCCGCGCTGCGCGAGCATGCGCGCGCGGCGTCCGTATTTGCGCGCATCGCCCCGGAGCAGAAGCTGCGCATCGTGGCGGCGCTCAAAGCAAACGGCGAGATCGTCGCGATGACTGGCGACGGGGTCAACGACGCGCCCGCGCTCAAGGCGGCGCATATCGGCATCGCGATGGGCGGACGAGGCACCGACGTCGCGCGCGAGGCCGCGTCGCTCGTGCTGCTCAACGACGACTTTGCGTCGATCGTCGCAGCGGTCCGGCTCGGGCGTCGCATTTACGCGAATCTGCGCAAGGCGATGTCCTACGTTCTCGCCGTTCACGTCCCGATCGCGGGTATGGCGCTCCTCCCCCTGCTCTTCGGCTGGCCGCTGATGTTCAGCCCGGCCCACATCGTGTTCCTCGAACTGATCATCAATCCGACGTGTTCGATCGTCTTCGAGGCGGAGCCGTCCGAGGGCGACGCGATGCGCCGCCCGCCGCGCGATCCGCGTGATCCGCTCTTCTCGATGGCGACGATCGCCACCTGCCTGCTGCAGGGCGGCGCCGTGTTCGTCGTCGTGGCCGCGCTCTATGCGTGGTCGCAGCATCGGGGCATCGATCCGGCGGAGGCGCGCGCGATGGCGTTCATCGCGCTGGTTGCGGGCAACCTCGGCGTCATCTTCGCGAGCCGCTCGTCGCTGTCCACGCTCGCAGCTTCGCTGCGTGTGAGGAACGCGCCGTTGTGGTGGGTCGTCGCCGCCGCGCTGGCGGCGCTCGTCGTGACGGTGTACTGGTCGCCACTGCAGCGCCTGTTCGGATTCGCGGCGATCCCGGCAGGTACCGCAGCGTGGTGCCTTGCTGCGGGGGTGTCGAGCGTGCTGTTGTTCGAGGGGCTGAGGCCGCTGTTCACGCGGCGCTGGCGTTGAGGCGCGGAGGCAAGGTGCTCGGCACGTCGTAGCGGCACCACGGTGCGCGCGGAGTGGCCGGCACCCGCGACGGAATCGGTTTCCGCAATATTGGCAGAAGGCCGGGTGCCGACGTCGCCACAGATCTTTAAGTTTCAATTTATATTCAAAGTGTTAGCTAAATGCGCCCCCGACGGGTTAGTGCCTTCTCGTGCATCGCAACAACAGTTGGTTGGTATTTGAACCGCTTGCGTTCCAGCTGTCGGAAATTATTTTCTAAGCCTATGAGTTGTCGGCGAAAGTTCTATATTGCAGCGCCACAATTCCTATTGTCACGCCGCAACGACTTTGCTATGGTGCCTTTCACACATGCGCGCCGGCGACTACGACTGGGCGCGCACGCAGGGCCTGGGTTAGCTCGACTACCCCATCCATGCCCGCCCGACCGGTCGAATGATCTTCGCCGGTCCGTGCAGTGAATTGCCCGCGGCCCATGTTCGCGAGCAATTCACGCTGCGGTCGTCTCTCGCATGATGCGCGCGGCGCCGCTGACCAGGTTCCGGCTCGCGCCGCGGGGCGCGATGCTGGTTTGGCCAAGATGCAGACGACGGGAGCAGCGATGAACTACGATCTGGAAGCGGCAAGGCTGAAGAAGGATTGGGCGGAAAACCCGCGCTGGAAAGGTATCCGCCGCGCCTACAGCGCCGAGGACGTCGTGCGGCTGCGCGGGTCGCTCCACATCGAGCACACGCTCGCACGCCGCGGTGCTGAAAAGCTGTGGAAGCTCGTCACCGAAGAACCGTTCGTCAATTCGCTCGGCGCCATGACCGGCAACCAGGCGATGCAGCAGGTGAAAGCCGGCCTCAAGGTGATCTACCTCTCAGGCTGGCAGGTCGCTGCCGACGCCAACATCGCCGGCGAGATGTACCCGGATCAGTCGCTGTATCCGGTCAACTCGGTGCCGGGGGTGGTGAAGCGCATCAACAACACTTTCATGCGCGCGGACCAGATCCAGCACATGGAAGGCAGTGGCAGCGTCGACTACTTCGCGCCGATCGTCGCTGACGCCGAGGCGGGCTTCGGCGGCGTGCTCAATGCTTTCGAATTGATGAAGGCGATGATCGAGGCGGGTGCCGCCGGCGTCCATTTCGAGGATCAGCTCGCGTCGGTCAAGAAGTGCGGCCACATGGGCGGCAAGGTGCTGGTGCCCACTCGCGAGGCGGTGGAGAAGCTCGTCGCTGCGCGGCTCGCCGCAGACACGATGGGCGTCCCCACCATCATCCTCGCGCGCACGGACGCCGAAGCGGCCGATCTCGTGACCTCCGACATCGACGATAACGACAAACCGTTCTGCACCGGGGAGCGCTCCATTGAAGGCTTCTATCGCACCAGGAACGGTCTCGAGCAGGCGGTCGCGCGCGGGCTCGCGTACGCGCCGTTCGCCGATCTCCTGTGGTGCGAGACGGGCAAGCCGGACCTCGAGTTCGCCAAGGCGTTCGCCGACGCGATCCATGCGAAGTACCCGGGCAAGATGCTGGCGTACAACTGCTCGCCGTCGTTCAACTGGAAGAAGAACCTCGACGACAGCACCATCGCCAAATTCCAGCGCGAATTGGGCGCAATGGGCTACAAGTTCCAGTTCATCACGCTGGCCGGGTTCCACAGTCTCAACTACTCGATGTTCAACCTGGCGCACGGTTACGTGCACAACCAGATGACCGCGTTCGTCGAGCTGCAGGAAGCTGAATTCGCGGCGGTGGCGAAGGGCTTCACGGCGATCAAGCATCAGCGCGAGGTCGGTACCAGCTACTTCGACGCCGTCACGCAGACGGTGCAAGGGGGCCAGTCGTCGACGACCGCACTCAAGGGCTCGACCGAGGACGAGCAGTTCTTCGACAAGCCGAAAGCGGAGCTGTCGGTCGCGAACGCCTGAAGCGGATTTTCCGTTGTAAGCGCGCGGCGCGGTGCCCGGGAGGGTGTCGCGCCGTTTGCTTTATAGTTGCGGGATGACCGACAGCGCCAACCAGAGGTCCAGGCGATTCTTCTTCGCGCTCTGGCCCGACGCGCCGGCCCAGGCGTTGCTCGCCGGCCTGGCGCGCGAGGTCGCGCTCGAAAGCGGCGGGCGCCCGACCCTGCCCCACCTGATCCATCTCACGCTCGCGTTCGTCGGCGAGCAGCCGGCGATTCGTGTCGACTCGCTGCGCCGTCTCGCCGGCGTCATCCGCGCGCGCGCCTTCGTGCTCGCGCTCGACAAGATTGGCGGCTTCGAGCGCACGGGCATCGCCTGGCTGGGCTCATCCGCGCCGCAGGCCGAGCTGGCGGCGCTCCACGACGACTTGACGGCCGCACTGCGATCCAGGGGATTCCCTGTCGACGAACGGCCCTATGCGCCGCATCTGACGCTGGCGCGGCGCAGCACGACCGTGATTGATCGTCGCTTGCCGCAGCCGATACGCTGGCGGGTGACCTCGTTCACGCTGGTCGCCTCCGAGCTCGTAGGCGACGGTCCTGCATACCGGACGATCGCCGAATGGCCGCTGGTGTCGATTTGAGCGAGCGCCGACGGCAAAAAAGCCGCGGACGGGCCGCGGCAACTCTGGGAGGAACGGGGAATCCGGCGTCGAGGCCTCGCCTGCGCTCGGCTATGCTCTCGTCAGCGCCGCATGGCGGTGCTGCCGTTGGCGTTCGGTGCGCCGGCGCTCGACTTGCGCTTCGGTCAGCGATACGACCGGCGCGAACACAGGGCGCTTGTCGTCGTCGAACTCCGACGCGGTCGCATCGGCAGCGAGCGTCGCGGCGACGGCGGGCGCGTCGCGTTCGAGCCAGAGTTTCCGCTTCGCGGTGCGACGTATTTGGTCGCGACGTGCCAGGGCTTCACGCACGAAAGTGCCGACAAGCCCGACTACGAAGCTCGCGCCGATCAATGCTCCCACCAAGCGCCCGAGCGGGTCGGTCGGAATGACGATCGCGGCGAGCAGCAGCACGCCCGTGATCGCGGTGAACGCGCCGTCGGCGCCGGTCAGCTTGCTTCTCGACAGTGTCTTCATGGTCCCCTCTGGTTACCCTCGTCTGCCAGCTTTGATGTTCCGACTGGCCCCACCGGATTCGTGAGGCGATCGGCGTATGGCTGCAGATTACGGGCGCCGTATTACCGGCTCAAGAAGCATGCGACAAAGCCGGCGAATGAGAGGATGAAACGCCATCCTGGGGGGCGGATGTAAGGCGGCGCCGGGCAATGGAGACGCTCCCGTGGGGTCTGATTCGCGCCGCGACACGCGTGCGTCGGCCGCTCGATGCGCGATGGGGCCGGCCGGTGAACTGGGTCGCCCGCCGCGTTCAGCCGCCGCGGACGACGGGCCGCGCCGGATCGGCGACCCACTCGCTCCACGACCCGGGATAGAGGCGCGAGCCGGGCAGGGCGGCGATGCTCATCGCGAGAACGTTATGGCAGGCCGTGACCCCCGAGCCGCAGTGATGCACCACCGCCACGGGCGGCGTCGCACCGAGCAGCGCCTCGTATTCCGAGCGCAGCTGCGCGGCGGGCTTGAACGTGCCCTGTTCGGTGAGGTTGTCTGTGTATGGGCGGTTCCGCGCGCCGGGAATGTGACCGGCGACGGGATCGATCGGCTCCACGTCGCCGCGGTAGCGTTCGGAAGCGCGCGCGTCGAGGACGAACAGCGCGTCGTCGCCGAGGTGGCGCAGGATCTCGTCGACGGAGGCGATCGGCGCCGGCGGCTTCGGCACGAACCGCGTCGGCCGCGGTGTCGGAAACTCCCTTGTTTGCGGTCGCCGTTCGGCGAGCCATCGGTCGACGCCACCGTCGAGCACCGCCACCGCGTCGTGACCGAGCCAGCGCAGCAGCCACCACAGCCGCGACGCCCACATGCCATTGTTCTGATCGCAGGCGACGACCTGCCGCGTCGCGTCGATACCCGCGAGGCCGAACGTCGCCGCGAGCGCGGCGATCTCCGGGAGCGGGTGGCGGCCGTTGCTGCCGGTCTTGACGCCCGACAGATCGCGATCGAGATGCATGAACACCGCGCCCGGCACGTGCCCCGCAAGATATGCGCGCTCGCCGGCGTCGACGTCGGAAAGGTTGTGCCGGCAGTCGACGACGACGAACGCCAGATCGTCGAGTTGGCGCGCAAGCGTCTCGGTGGAGATGAGCGTGGTATGGCTCATGTCGCTAGTGAAAGGCACCTGTGTTGTCTAGCGCCTCGGAAGAGTCGTCGCCCAGGATGATGGTAGGCGTAGCGAGCGGGCGGGATACGAGGCGTGCCTGAGCGTAGGAGGAGGGGCCCCGCGCGAGCGGGGATCCGACCGCGAAGGCGCGCATAAGGACGCATGATAAACCCAGCGCGCTCGATCCGCTGCGGGGTCGCCCGCACGCGCTGCGCGCGCGGAGCCTCGCTCCGCCCGTAGCGGACCCCCGCAGCGAGGCGCGAGATAGTACGTGGCCGGGTACAGCGAGCGCCGAGCGAGGAAACAACGAAGTAGCCGGTCCGCGCAGCAGCCTCACGTCATCCTGGCGGGTGCGGCTGGAGCTCCCGGCGCACGAACTCGTGGAAGTGCTGCATCCCGTCTTCCATTGGCGACTGGTAGGGACCGATCTCGTCGCGCCCGAGCTTGTAGAGCGCGCGCCGCCCATCGTCCATGCGCTCGGCGATCTCGTCGTCTTCGGCCGCGGTTTCCAGGTACGCCGCCTGCTCGGCCTCGACAAACTCGCGCTCGAACAGCGCGATGTCCTCGGGGTAGTAGAACTCGACGATGTTGGTCGTGCGGTCGACCCCACGCGGGATCACCGTGCTCACGATCAGCACGTGCGCGTACCACTCGAGCATGATGTTGGGACAGATCGTGACCCAGATCGCGCCGTGCTTCGGGATTTCGCCGCGATAGTAGTCGAGCACCGCCTTGTGCCAGCGCTCGTAGGTCTTGGTGCCCGGCTTCGCCAGCGCGCTGTTGACGCCCACGGTCTGCACCGAGTAGCGCTCGGCGAACTGCCAGCGCAGATCGTCGGTCATGACGAACTGCCCGAGTCCCGGATGGAACGGCGCGACGTGGTAGTCCTCGAGATAGACCTCGACGAAGGTCTTCCAGTTGTAGCCGCACTCCTTGATCTCGACCCGGTCGAGCATGTAGCCGGAAAAGTCGAAATCAGCGGCCACGCCGACGCCAGCCAGGTCGCGCCCGATATCGCGCGGGCCATCGAACAGCAGGCCGTGCCAGTTCTGCAGCGGTGTGCTCGCCAACCTGACGCAGGGCTGCTCGTCGAAATGCGGCGCGCCGAGCAGCGTGCCCTTGAGGTCGTAGGTCCAGCGATGCAGGGGGCAGACGATGTTCTCGGCGTTGCCGCGCCCCTTGAGCATGATCGCCTGCCGGTGGCGGCAGATGTTGGACAGCAGCTCGATGCCGTCGGTGTTGCGCACCAGCGCCTGTGCGTTGTCGCGCCAGGCCAGTGCGTAGTAGTCCCCGGGATCGGGCACCATCAGCTCGTGCCCGACGTAGCCCGGCCCGGGCGCGAACAGGCGCTCCCGCTCGAGTTCGAGCAGGGCAGGATCGCAGTACCAGGCGATAGGCAACTGCGACGTGGCCTGTCGCAGCCGATCCGCAGTAGCGAGATTGGACATCAGCCTTCCCTTTCCGTGAACCGCCAACCCAACAAACAATATAAGAGGCGAGAAACCCCGCCCCCCAACCGCGTTGCTAAGTCAGCCCGCTACGAAAAGCTCGTATCAAGGCTGCGTCGTCAAATCAGGGTCCAATTATAGCTGCTGATCGACCCCGGGGTCCATGCCGAAGTTCCCGCGGGGCTCGACGTTGACCGCGCCTGCGCAGTTGCGGTACGTTAGTTCGCTTTTTCGACCGCGCGCCGGCACGATCCCGGGCGCGATCGGCACCGTCCCCTCCGCCCCATGGCCAAATCCTCCGACCCGCCCAAGACCTTCGAAGCGGCGCTCGCCGAGCTGGAGACGATTGTCGTCACGATGGAGGGCGGCCAGTTGCCGCTGGCCGAAGCACTCGCCGCGTACAAGCGCGGTGCCGAGCTGTTGCAGTTTTGCCAGGCGGCGCTCAAGGATGCCGAGCAGCAGGTTCAAGTCCTCGAGCGCGGAGTGCTCAGGGCCTTCGCGCCGGAGTCCGGTGCTGTAGCCGACGAATCCGATGGGGCGAGTTCGGACGAGGGCGATGCATCCTGACGTCGCCTGGGCCGTCTGGTCGGGCGAGCGTGGGCGGCGGGTTGAAAGCGTCATCGACCGCCTCCTGCCGCCCGCCGCCGAGCCGCCGCAACGCCTGCACGACGCGATGCGCTACGCGGTGCTGGGGGGCGGCAAGCGGGCCCGGGCGCTTCTGGCCTATGCGGCGGGCGAGCTGGCCGGCGCGGACCCGGGCATCGTCGATCGCGCCGCCGCCGCGGTCGAGCTGATGCACGCCTACTCGCTTATCCACGACGATCTGCCCTGCATGGACGACGACGTGCTCCGGCGCGGCAAGCCAACGTGCCACGTCGCGTTCGGCGAGGCGACGGCGCTGCTCGCCGGCGACGCGCTGCAGAGCTTCGCCTTCGAGGCGCTCGTCGGCGGCGCGCTGCCCGACCCGCGACAGGCGGCGATGGTCCTGGCGCAGGCGGTCGGCTCGCGCGGTATGGCGGGCGGCCAGGCGGTCGACCTCGCCTGCGTCGACAAAATGCTCGATTTGTCTGAACTCGAACGCATGCATCGACTCAAAACAGGTGCGCTGATCCGGGCGGCGGTTCGCCTCGGCGCGGATTGCGGCCGGCCGATGGATGCCGATGGGAACGACGCACTCCACCGTTACGCATCGGCCATCGGACTGGCCTTCCAGGTCGTCGACGACGTCCTCGACGTCGAAGGCACAGCGCAGAGTCTGGGCAAGACCGCGGGCAAGGACGCGGTGCAGCGCAAGTCGACGTATGTAACGCTGTTGGGCCTGGCCGCTGCTCGGGAGCGCATCGAAACGCTGCGCGTCGAAGCGTGGGCGGCGTTGTCGGGTTTCGGCACCGGCGCGCGAAGGCTCGGCGAGCTTGCCGATTGGATCGTGGTGCGCACGCACTAAGGAACCTCTGAATAGGTTTCACGCGGATTGCGTTGCTGGCAAAATGCGGATGAATGCGAGACGCGCGACGACGGTCGTAGCTAGGGCTACGATGCCGAGGAGCGCGGCGTAGCAGGCGCCGCATTTTGCCGCAACCCGGATGGGACGGGGCTCATTGGCCACTGAGCGGGCGATCTGCTTTGTCGCTCGGCTTGCAAAGGGGCCGAGCCATTCGCTTCGCCTCGCTTCGCG
>JBGPYP010000179.1:0-5516 GCA_041493285.1 Casimicrobiaceae bacterium | reverse complement strand
GGACGCGGACGCTCATTCAGCCCCCGGTCACCGGAGGAAACAGCGCGATTTCATCGCCGGCCTTGATCGGTGTGTCGGCTTTCGCGACGTCGAAGTTCACCGCGACGCGCACCGCACGGCCGGGCGCCAGCTCCGCAGCCCACGCGCCACCGCGCGCGCGCAGCCACGCGAGCAGCGCTGCGACGGTGCCGACGTCGCCGGGCAATTCGACCTTCTCCGACGGAGTGCCCAGCGTTTCGCGCAAGCGGGCAAGATATACAAGCGTTATCACAAACGCATCTTACCGCGCGCGCGGGCCTCCTTGCACCCTAGCGCATGCCGTGATGTCGCGCGTCGACCGCTGCGCCGACTCGCGGACGCTCGACCCCCGCTTCGCTTCGCTCGCGCCGCACAAACAAAAACGCCGGCGGTAAATTTCCGCCGGCGCGTGCAGCTGAAGATGCAGCCTAGAACCTGTATTGCACTCCGATCGATACCTGGTCCGACTCGGGCATCGCGCTGCCGATCACCTCGCCGGCGAAACGGCCGAAGCGCGCGTACTCGACGCGCAGACCCAGCGAGTGCGTCACGTCGTAGCGCAGGCCGAGCCCGTAATTGACGCCGTCGCGCTGGCGGCGCGGGTCGCCCGGGATGAGCGAGGCGCCGGCGAAGAGCGGGCGCGCGTCCGCCTGCGCGTAGCCCAGCCGGCCATAGAGCGACAGGCTGCGTGCGAATGCCCAGCTCGTGTACACGTCGGCGTTCCACGAGCGGGACGCCACGTCGCCGAAGTTGAGACCCAGTCCCGGTCCGATAGTCAGGCCCGGGCTACCTTGGTGCAGCGCGTATTTGTCGGTGGTGTTGAACGCGGCCTCGACGGCCACGTCGTTCTTCCAGCGGTAGCCGCCGAACACGAGCGAGCGCTGCGAGGCATCGTCCACCACCGGGGCGGTGAAGCGGTTCCAGATCAGCGTCTGGCTCGCCGGCTGCCGAGCCAGCACCAAGCCGGTCGATTCGGTCCCCTTGTCGCGCATCGCGACGCCGCCGTAGAAACCAGCCTGGGCGAACACGCTCGCGGCGGCGCCGATCGCCATCCCCGCGCCGAGCATCCAGACAAGTACTTGTTTCTTCACGGCTTTCCATCCCGCTATCCACCTGGCATCCACCTTGGACGCACAGGCATATCCACAAATTCACCTTACGCCGGGCACCCGACCAAGTCAATTCCGACCCCCGGTCAGACCCAGGTGGCCGAGGATGAATGTTGTAACCGCGTCGGGGTCCGCCAGCGGGAGTACCGGCAAGGCCGTCGCCAACGGCCGGTCGGTCGCCACGGCGACGATCCCCGGGTCGCGCGGGTGCAAGAGCGGCTTGCCCACACTCTCCCGGTAGACCTCCAGCTTGGCGATGGCCGCGCCCTTGAAGCCCTCCACCAGCGCCAGATCGCACGGGGACAGGCGTTGGAGCGCCTCCGCCAGGGTGAGTTCCGGCCGCCCACGCAATTCGTGCTGCAATGCCCAGCGCACGGCTGAGGTCACGAGGACTTCGCGGCACCCTGCTTCGCGGTGGCGGAACGAGTCCTTGCCCGGCTGGTCGAGATCGAACTCGTGATGCGCGTGCTTGACCAACGACACGGTGAGCCCGTGCGCGGTGAAACGCGGGATCAACTGCGCGATCAGCGTCGTCTTGCCGCTGCCGGACCAGCCGGCGAACCCGAAAACCCGCATTCGGTTCCTTAGTGGCGTCCAATAACCGACGAGATAAACTCACCCTTGGCGTAGGTGTAGTCCTTGGGCTCATGCACGCCGGATTGCAGGATCGCGCGTTTCTTCGCCTGATAGGCGTCGCGCAGCGCGGGGGCGGCGCGTAGTGCGTCGCGGAATTGCCGCAGGGTGCCGACCTCCGGGCTGTCCACCGCGATCACGTGCACGTGCAAACGATAGCGCTTGCCGGCGTGGTCGATTGCACCAATACGCATCGGCCGCTTTTCGGGAAAAATATGGCCTGCCTTCTGGTGCTGGAAGCCGAGCGCATCGAGCGTCGCGCGCGTCGGCTCGAGTTCGCCCGGCACGTACATGGCCATGAGGTCCACGATGCCCTTGCCCGCGCACCCGGGGATCGCGGTACTGCCGATGTGCTCGACCTGCGTCCACGGCGCCGCGGCTTCGATCAGCATGGCGACCTCCGCCGCCGCCCCGATGGCGCCGGGGTCGTACTCGACGTACACCGCGCGCGACTCCGAATACGGCAGGATCGGCGTCTTGCGTTTCATGCGGGGTTGCCGGTCGTCGCGGTCGTGAGCGCAAGTCGATGCGTCGCGCGCATCGCTCCTCCCATGGTTTTGTTGGCGCGATTGTAACCCGTATACTGGCGGTGGCTGCGCGTGCGCACGGCTACCGACCACCAGGCCGGGCTTTCCCATCCGTTCGTGGTGAGCTTCATCCGTTCGTGGTGAGCCTGATCCGTTCGTGGTGAGCCTGTCGAACCATGAACGGATGGGCCCCGTCCATACGCGGGGCGACCCGGACGCGATCTGGGAAACACCGCGACCGCAATGCCGGCGCGCCCGCCTGCCGCATTACACTGGTGAATCAGCCATGGCGTATTCCTATTCCGTCGCCGTCCAACCGCTGGTCGGCAACATTGTCGACGCGATCGAGGACATCGTCGCCCGCGTGCCGGCGAGCCGCGAACACGCAGTGGACGCGCCCGCGGCCGCGGCGCGCAAGCTCGCGCGCAAGGCTGCCGCACGCGCCGCCGCACTGTCGGGCGCGCTTGCGCTCCCGCCGGGCGTCCTCGGAATGCTCACCGTGCTGCCCGACCTGATCGCGATCTGGCGCATTCAGGCGCAGATGGTGTCCGACATCGCCGGCCTTTACGGCAAGGATATGCAGCTCACCCGCACGCACATGCTCTATTGCCTGTTCCGGCACGCGGCGAGCCAGCTCGCGCGCGACGTCGCGGTGCGTGCCGGCGAGCGCTTCGTTATCCAGCAGCTATCGGGCGGCGCGTTGCGCAGCGTTCTGACGAGCATCGGGATGTCGGTTGCGCAGCGGGTTGCCGGCACGACCGCGAGCCGGTGGCTGCCGGTCGTCGGCGCGGCCGCGGTCGCGGGTTATGCGTACTTCGACACGCTGCAGGTGGCGAAGACAGCCATGAGGATGCTAGAGGGCGTGATCGTGGAGACGCGTGCCGAGGCCTGACGAATGCTGGGGTCAGGTTAAGTTTCAGCTCAAGCAAGACTCGGCAGCTCATCACACTGTCACTACCAACTCCGAGTAGCGTCTCAATGGCGCGTCTGCGGTGAGCAGATGCAGCGGTTCGTGCAACGCCTGCGCCACCAGCAAGCGATCGAACGGATCGCGGTGATGCTGCGGCAGTGTCCTGACCCGTGCCGCGTGCCGCGCCGACACAGGTAACTCCGCGAATCCGCTGGCGCCGATGCCTGCGACGAGGTCGTCCGCGGCTGCGTTCAGCTTGCCGAGTCCTGCCTTTATCGCGGCTTCCCAGATCGACGCGGCGCTGACGAACACTTCTTCCGCGCCCGCGATCTCTCTTCTCGCGCTTGCGGGGAGTTTTCGCGAATCGGCCAGATACCACAGGTAGACCTGGGTATCGAGCAGCAACCTCACGTCCGGCCCTCGAAGGCATCGAGAAGCTCGGCGGGAAGCGGCGCGTCGAAATCGGCGGCGATCTTGATCTTTCCCTTCAGGAACCCCGGCTTACGCACGCGTCCGCCACGCCCGATCGGAACGAGCTTTGCCACCGGCTTGCCCGCTTTGGCGATGACGATCTCCGCGCCGCCGGTAACTGCGTCGACTAGACGGGAAAGGTTCGTTTTCGCCTCGTGAATGTTCACTTTTTGCATAGGTTTGTGCTCGTGGATGGACTAAGCTAAGTCTAGTCTATCCGGGAAGGCATTGCAACCCTCCAAGAGCCAAGCGCGGTAGGTCGCAAAGTCGTCGTCGCTGAAGACGCGCGCCTGCCGACTATTGCCGCGGGTGACAACGTGCCGGGCGATGCCCGGGACGTCGATGCGTGGAAGACGTGCCATGCACCGGCCTCGAAATGGAAACGCGAGACACGCATTCTCACGCGCCGCGCTGGGCCTGGATTCATACCTTCGGATGAGGCGAAGATCGCGCGGCAGGGGCTAGGCGCCGTGAAAGTTAACCTGACCCCCTATTTGACCATTTCAATGTAATTTATCTGTTCGTGGGAGACCCAATCGGTCGCGCCGCCCCCGCCGTCACCCACGCCGCGATCGTCGCCCGCTCTCCGTCGGTCATGCCGGTGAGGTTGCCGATCGGCATCGCCTTGGTCGCGACGACCTGCTCGTAGATTTTCTGCGCGTTGGCCGTGATGCGCTCCGGCGCATCGAGCTTGACGTCTTTCGGCGCGACGGCAATGCCTTCCTGCGTGGGCTTGTCGGCGTGGCATGACATGCAGCGCTGCGCCACGATCGCTTGCACCTGCGCGAACGTCGGCGCGGCGCTTCCCACCTGCGGTTTCGGCGGCGCGATCGCGATCGCCAGCGCCAGCGTGCCGAGAGCGGCCGTGACGGGGATCGCCCACACTCTGCGACCCTTGTGGCGGAGGTTGAAGAAGTGCCGCACGTACGCGGAGAGCAGCAGGATCGCGATCAGCACCAGCCAGCCGCGCGGATGGCCGTACGTCAGCGGATAGTGGTTGCTGATCATGACGAACAGCACCGGCAGCGTGAAGTAGTTGTTGTGCACCGAGCGCTGCTTGCCGCGCAGGCCCTCGAGCGGATCGGGAGCGACCCCCTGCTTCTTCGCGTCGACGAGCTTGCGCTGGGACGGGATGATGATGTGCGCGACGTTGGCGACCATGATCGTACCCAGCATGGCGCCGATCTGGATGTACATGCCGCGGCCGCTGAAGAGCTGCGACAGCGCCCACGCCACGAGCACGACGAAGGCGATCATCGCGCCGGCGATCCACGCCTCGCGCTCCAGCCCCAGGCGCTTGCAGAGCTGGTCGTAGAAGATCCATCCCGCGGCGATCAGCGCGACGCTGATGCCGATCGCCTGCAACGGTGTCAAGTCGGCGACGCCCTTGTCAATCAGGTAGATCTGCGCTTGCAGGTAATAAGTGAGCGAGAGAAGAGCGAACCCCGAAAGCCAAGTCCAGTAGGCTTCCCACTTGAACCAGTGCAGCGTCGCGGGAAGCGTTCCGGGCGCGACACGGAACTTGCGCACGACGTAGAAACCGCCACCGTGCACCGCCCACAGCTCGCCGCCGATGCCCTTGTCGGCGTCGGCCGGGTCCCGCGGCGGCTCTAGGCTGTTGTCGAGCCAGACGAAATAGAACGACGCGCCGATCCAGGCGATACCGGTGATCAGGTGGACCCAGCGGAGGATGAGTTGCAGCCAGTCGACGGCGTAGGCTTCCATCGCGCCGGCGCTAGGAGCCTGTCGGGCTTACTGTCGCGTATGCGACGGAGGCGCTTTGGGAGGCAGTCCTAGGCGGCCGGCCGCGCCGCAGTGCCAGTCCACTGCAAGCGGCCGGCAACAACG
>JBGPYP010000075.1:0-10274 GCA_041493285.1 Casimicrobiaceae bacterium | reverse complement strand
GGCGCGCGATCGCCGACGGCATCCATCGCGCGATGGTCGAAACGCTCGCCGTGCCCGAGCAGGATCGGTTCCAGGTCGTCACCGAGCACGGCGCCGACGAGCTGATCTACGATCCAACTTATCTGGGGATCGAGCGCAGCGACGATGTGGTGCTGGTGCAGATCACGCTCTCCGCCGGGCGCAAGCCGGCACAGAAGCGGGACTTCGTGGCGCTCGCCGCGGCGCTGCTCGCGGACAATCCGGGGCTGCGAGCGGAAGACCTGTTCATCAACCTCGTCGAGGTGGCCTGGGAGAACTGGTCCTTCGGCAAAGCCCAGTACACGGAATGAACCCGCGCCGGCGTTGCGGCGCCAAACGCGGGGACAAGCCGATGCGTCGCGACGCGCGGATGCCGTAATGGCGGCCACGGTCTCCGTAACGGCGCACCCGCCGCACCCGGCGGTGTTCATGTTCCTGATCCTGCCCTTCGGAGCGATGGCGGGCTATCTGGTCATCACCGTCGTCTACCTCCTGACGCAGGCCGGCGTCGGCGTCGAGGACTCCGCGGCGCTCGTCGCGCTGAGCTACGTGCCGCACACATGGAAATTCCTCTGGGCGCCGATCGCGGACACGACGCTCAGCCGCAAACGCTGGTATCTGCTCTCGGCCGTCGCCAGCGCCATCGGCATCTACGCGACCGGTGCGGTCCCGGCGGAGGCGAGCTCGCTGCCGCTGCTCACAGCCATCGTGCTGCTGTCGAACCTGGCAGCGACGTTCCTCGCCATGGCGGTGGAGAGCCTGATGGCGCATTGCACGCCCGATCACGCCAAGGGGCGCGGGCGGATGGTTCCAGGCCGGAAACCTGGGCGGCTTTGGGCTGGGCGGGGGCGCCGGGCTGTGGCTCGCGCAGGCCTTCCCGCCGGCGTGGATCGGTAGCGCGGCGCTCGCGGCGGTGTGTCTCCTGTGCTGCGCGGCGCTGGCGTTCGTCCCCGAGCCTCCGCTGCCGCCTCGCCTGGAGAGTTACCGCCGCACGTTGGTCGAGGTCGGCAAGGATCTCTGGCGCGTCGCGCGCTCACGGCGCGGCTTTCTCGGGTTGCTGATCTGCTTCCTGCCGATCGGTACCGGCGCGGCGTCGAACTTGTGGGCGGGGGTTGCCGCTGATTGGCACGCATCCGCGGACACGGTCGCGCTCGTGACGGGGGTGTTCGGCGGCATCGTCTCCGCGATCGGCTGTCTCGTCGGCGGGTACATCTGCGACCACATGGACCGCAAGGTTGCGTATGCACTCTACGGCCTGCTGCAGGCGGCGTGCGCGGTCGCGATGGCGCTCGCGCCGCGTACCGAGACGATGTACGTCGTGTTCACGATGGCCTACGCGGTGCTCAACGGACTCACCTACGCCGGCTTTTCCGCGGTGGCGCTGGAGGCAATCGGCCGCGGCGCCGCCGCGACCAAGTACAGCCTCTTCGCGTCGCTGTCGAACATGCCCATCGGTTACATGACCGCCGTCGACGGCTGGGCGGACGCGCGCTGGGGTCCGGGCGGGATGCTACACACCGAAGCCGCGATCGCGGTGCTCGCGGTGCTGATCTTTGTTGGGGTCGCGGCGATCGGCGCGCGCGCCAAGCCGCAGCCGGGTTGAGCGTGATCCTCGGCGCGAACACCGGCGCGGTCGAGAACGTGCCGCCGCACGGACGAATGATATCTCTCGGGGCAGGCGTGTTGCGGACGCCGCTCGGTAACGTGGCGGCGCCGCGGCGTCAGGCCGGCGCTTCGCGTCGGGATGCGCCGGCGAGCGCGTCGATCCGCACCGCGAGCGCGTCCACGCGCGCGGCGGTTGCGGCGACGTCAACCGCGAAAGCGCGGGCCTCTGCGGCGCCGAGCGCGAGCCGCGCTTCGTCGGCGAGGTAGCGCGCGAGAGACTCGCCGAAGCGCTGCGCCGCGTATCCGGGAAGCGCGAGCAAGCGGCGCCCGGTGTCGGCGACCTGCTGACCCACGATGGGGCCAAGTGCCCTGGCGAACATCTGCTCGATGAACCAGGGCAGCGTCAGCGCCAGCTCGGCGAGCGTCGCCGCGAGCGCTGCATCGCCTTCCACCGCGACCAGCTCGGTCCAGCGCTCGGGCGCTCCGAGCAGGGCGGGCAGCCCTAGCGGCGAGATCGTGAGCGTGAGATCGGGCGTGGCTTGGGTGGCGCTCAAGCGCCCGTCGGCACCGATGGCGAACGCCCGGTCGATCGGCCCACTGGTGAGCCGCACCGCACGGCCCGCGTGCGCCGCGAGCTTCTCGCGAGCCCAGCTTTCGCGCTCGAGCGCGCGGTTGATCGCGTCTTCGGCGAGGCTCATACGTTAGAACACATAACCGCGATGCAGCGCCACGACGCCGGCGCTCAGGTTGAACCATTCGACGCGCTCGAAGCTCGCGGCCTCCATCATTGCCTTGAGCGTCGGCTGATCGGGGTGCATGCGGATCGACTCGGCGAGATAGCGATAGCTTGCTTCGTCGTCGGCAACCAGCTTGCCCAATCGCGGCAGGACGTTGAAGCTGTACCAGTCGTACGCCGTCTGGAATGGCGGTGCGACCTTGCTGAACTCGAGGATGAGCGCGACGCCGCCCGGCCTGAGCACCCGGCGCATCTCCTCGAGCGCGCGCTCCTTGTGCGTCACGTTGCGCAGCCCGAATGCAATCGCCACGCAGTCGAACGCTCGCGGTGCAAAAGGCAGCGCCTCGGCGTTGCACTGGATCGCGGGCACGAGGCGGCCCTCGTCGAGCATCCGGTCGCGGCCGGCGCCGAGCATCGTGGCGTTGATGTCGGTCAGCACGACGCTCCCCGTCGGGCCGACGCGATCGGCGAACAGGCGTGAGAGATCGGCGGTGCCACCGGCTACGTCGAGCACGCGGGCGCCCTCGCGAACGCCGCTCAGCTCGACGGTCAAGCGCTTCCACGCGCGATGCATCCCGATCGACATCAGGTCGTTCATAAGATCGTATTTGCTCGCAACGGAGTCGAACACGCCACGCACGCGCCGCGCCTTTTCCTCGGGCGCGACCCGCTCGTAGCCGAAGTGCGTTTTTTCGCTCACGGGCTCGGGCGCCTCTCGGCGCGCAGCGTGGAAAGTAGGGTCAGAGTCGACTTTCGCGCGCAGTGGCGCGTCTCTTCCGATCCGGTGGGAAAGTCGACTCTGACCCCACTTTCCTTAGTGGTGATGCCCGCAGGCGTGCGCCGGCGCGGCCGCAGGAGCGCTCGGGTCGAGGTCGCGGCTCGCGCCCGCAGCGGTGAGGCGCGCGAGATAGCTCTGCCACAGCGCTTCGTGCCGGACACCCAGGTCGTAGAGGTAGTCCCAGGAGTAAATGCCGGTGTCGTGACCGTCGGAGAATTTCGGGCGGATCGCGTAGTGGCCCACCGGCTCGACTTCGATGATCGTGACCTCGCGCTTGCCGACCTGCAGCGTCTCCTGGCCCGGGCCGTGGCCGCGCACCTCGGCCGAGGGCGAGAACACGCGCAAGAACTCGTACGGCAGCCGAAAGCTCGTGCCGCCGGCGAAGGAAAGCTCCATCGCTCGCGAGGCCTGATGGAGCTTGATCTCCGTGGGGATGGGCGTGGTGGGATCGAGGCCGGCCATGGAAAGTAGGGTCACATGAAAAGTAGGGTCAGATTCGAGTTTCCCACCAGATCAGCAGAGCAGCGCCGTTGCGGGCGAAAGTCGAGTCTGACCCTATTTTCCGACGCTACTGCACGATATCGAGGTTGCCGATGCCGGCCATGACGTTGCGGTTCTTGGCGTCCTTGCCGTGCAGCTTGATGTCGAGGCGGAGGTCGTTCAGCGAATCGGCGTTCCGCAGTGCATCTTCATAGCTGATCATACCCGCTTCGTAGAGCTCGAACAGCGCCTGGTCGAAGGTCTGCATGCCCAGCTCGCGCGACTTCTTCATGATCTCCTTGATGCCGGAGACGTCGCCCTTGAAGATAAGGTCCGAGATCAGCGGCGAGTTCAGCATCACCTCTACCGCCGGCACGCGCCCGCGGCCGTCGCGGCGCGAGATCAGCCGCTGCGCGACGAACGCGCGGATGTTGAGCGAGAGGTCCATCAGAAGCTGCGCGCGGCGTTCCTCCGGGAAGAAGTTGATGATCCGGTCGAGCGCCTGGTTGGTGCTGTTCGCGTGCAGCGTCGCCAGACACAGGTGGCCGGTCTCGGCAAAGGCAATCGCGTAGTCCATCGTCTCGCGATCGCGCACTTCGCCGATCAGGATCACGTCCGGCGCCTGGCGCAGCGAATTCTTAAGTGCGATCGACCAGTTGTCGGTGTCCACGCCGACTTCGCGCTGGGTCATGATGCAGTTCTTGTGCTCGTGCACGAACTCGATCGGGTCCTCGATGGTGATGATGTGCCCGTAGCTGTTCTCGTTGCGGTAACCGAGCAGCGCGGCCATCGACGTCGATTTGCCGCAACCCGTCGCACCGATGAACAGCATGATGCCGCGCTTGCTCATGCAAATGTCCTTGAGCACCGGCGGCAGGTTCAGCTCCTCGAACGTGGGGATGATGACGTTGATCGTGCGCATGGCCATGCCGACACGGCCCTGTTGAATGAAAGCGTTGCAGCGGAAGCGGCCGATCCCAGGAGGGGCGATGGCGAAGTTGCACTCCTTGGTCGACTCGAACTCCATCGCCTGCTTGTCGTTCATGACGCTGCGCGTAAGCTCGATGGTGTGCTGGGGTGTCAGGGGGGTCTTCGATACCGGCGCGATCTTGCCGTCGATCTTGAGCGCGGGCGGGAAGCCCGCGGTGATGAACAGGTCCGAGCCCTTCTGCTTGACCAGCAGATCGAGCAGCTCGTGGATGAACTTGGTAGCGGTTTCACGTTCCATGAAGCTATCTCCAGTTCCGGTCCTTCGTCAGCCGTTTGAAAAGCGTAGCGAGCGGCCCGAATGCGAGGCGACCCGGAGCGAGCCGCGAGACAGTACAAAGAAGTACAGCGAGCGGCGAGAGCTCAGTGACCAATGAGCGCAACGAAGCAGTTGGGTCGCGCAGTAGCTTTGCATGGGCTGGCGGTCAGCCGCCGAAAAGGTCCTTGTTCACCGCGCGCTGGCGCGCTTCGGCGAGCTGGATCTGGTTGCGCCGGACCAGCTCGGTCAGGCATTGATCCATCGTCTGCATGCCCGCCTGCTGGCTGGTCTGGATCGTCGAATACATCTGCGCGACTTTGTTTTCCCGGATGAGGTTCCGGATCGCCGGCGTGCCGGTCATGATTTCCCATGCCGCCATCCGGCCCTGCCCATCCTTGGTTTTGAGCAGCGACTGCGAGATCACCGCGACCAGCGACTCGGAGAGCATCGCCCGCACCATGTCCTTTTCCGCCGCAGGGAAAACGTCGATGATGCGGTCGATGGTCTTCGCGGCGGAGCTCGTGTGCAGCGTCGCAAACACCAGGTGGCCGGTCTCGGCCGCGGTCAGCGCCAGCCGGATCGTCTCCAGGTCGCGCATTTCGCCGACCAGGATGTAATCCGGGTCCTCGCGCAGTGCGGCGCGCAGCGCGTTCGCGAACGACAACGTATGCGGCCCGACCTCGCGCTGGTTGATCAGGCACTTCTTCGAGTCGTGCAGGAACTCGATCGGGTCCTCGATGGTGAGGATGTGCCCGTACTTGTTTTCGTTGACGTGGTTGGTCATCGCCGCGAGCGTCGTCGACTTGCCCGAACCGGTCGGGCCGGTGCAGAGGATCAACCCACGCGGGTTGTTCGTCATTTCGGCGAATATTTTCGGCGTCGCAAGCTCTTCGAGCGAGAGCACCTTCGAGGGAATGGTGCGGAACGCGACGGCGGCGCCGCGCTCCTGGTTGTACGCGTTGACGCGGAAGCGGGCGAGGTTGGGGATGCCGAAGGAGAAGTCGCACTCGAGCATCTCTTCGTACATCTTGCGCTGCGCATCGCTCATGATGTCGTACACCATGGCGTGCACGTCCTCGTGCTCCATCGGCGGCAGATTGATGCGCCGGATGTCGCCGTGGACGCGGATCATGGGCGGCAGACCCGCCGAGAGATGCAGGTCCGACGCCTTGTTCTTGACCGCAAACGCTAAGAGTTCGGCAATGTCCATTTATAATCCCGGGGTCTGAGCGCGCGGCGGCGGGGGAAAATAGGGTCAGATTCGACTTTCGCGCGCAACGGTGCTCTCTGCTGATCCGTTGGGAAAGTCGAGTCTGGCCCTAATTTCCGCGAGCTGTGGAGTACACCCCCGAACCACGCTATGCCGGCGTCATTCGATTATGAGCCTAGACGAGAAGGCGTGGCAAGCCGTACGGTCGCGGATCGCGGGCGCGGCCAGGCGGGCGGGACGCGATCCGGCGGCCGTCAGCCTCCTCGCCGTCAGCAAAGGGCAGCCCGCGGCGGCAATCCGCGCCGCGTATGCTCTTGGCCAGCGGGCGTTCGGCGAGAACTATGTGCAGGAGGCGGTGGTGAAAGCCGGAGAGCTCGACCAACTGCCGGGGATCGAGTGGCATATGATCGGCCCGCTCCAGAGCAACAAGACGCAGCTCGCTGCCGAGCGCTTCGCGTGGGTGCAGAGCGTCGATCGGCTGAAGATCGCCGAGCGGCTCTCCGCCGCGCGCGATGCGCATCTTCCGCCGCTCAACGTCTGCGTGCAGGTGAACATCAGCGCGGAGCCAAGCAAGAGCGGCGTCGCGCCCGCGGACGCCAACGCGCTGGCGCACGCGGTCGCGAGGCTGCCGCGGCTCGCGCTGCGTGGGTTCATGGGCATCGCGGAGGAAACCGCCGATGGCGACCGCCAGCGCCGGCAGTTCCGGGTACTGCGCGAGCTGTTCGAGGCGGCGCGCGCTAACGGGCTCCCGCTGGACACGCTGTCGATGGGCATGTCGGCCGACCTCGACGCCGCGATCGCGGAGGGCGCGACGATGGTACGCGTCGGCACGGCGCTCTTCGGCCCGCGGCGATAGGTAGAGCTTTTCGCGAGGTCAACGCGTGAACATCACCATCATCGGTGGCGGCAACATGGCGCGGGCGTTGCTCGGCGGCTTGATCGCGCGCGGCCACGGCTCTGATGCGCTGTCGGTGATCGAGATCGACGCCGAGGCCCGCGCGACAGTCTCGGCGCGCTTCGGGATCGCGACCTTCGCCGCGGTCGAACCGGCTGCGGTCGCCCGCGCGGACGTTATCGTCATCGCGGTCAAGCCGCAGAATGTGCGCGCGGTCGCGCGCGAGCTGGCCACCTGTCTCAAGCGCCAGGTGGTGCTCACGATCGCCGCGGGGATCCGGCTCTCCGATCTCTCGCGCTGGCTGCTCGGCTACCGGCGGCTCGTCCGGGCGATGCCGAACACGCCGGCGCTGATCGGCGCCGGCATCGCCGCGCTGTATGCGCTATCGGGCGTCGACAGCGAGGGACGCACGCGCGCCGCGGCGGTGCTCGAGGCGGTCGGCGGCACGCTCTGGTGCGAGCGCGAGGAGGAACTCGACGCGGTGACCGCGGTGTCGGGCAGCGGGCCGGCGTACGTCTTCTATTTTCTGGAGGCGCTCGATCAGGCCGCGCGCGAGCTGGGGTTCACACCGGCCGAGGCGCGCCGACTCGCGCTCGCCACGTTCTCGGGTGCGATCCGCCTGGTCGAGCAGAGCGATTCCGAGCCGGCGCTGCTGCGCGCTCAGGTGACCTCGAAAGGCGGCACGACCGAGCGCGCGGTCGCCGTACTCGACGACGCCCGGGTCAAGGCCGCGATCGTCGCCGCGGTGAAGGCGGCCGCGGCGCGCGCACGCGAGCTGGGCGAGTTGCTTGGCGGCGAAAGCTGAGCGACCCGGAGGGACATCGTGCTGACCGACGCGCTCCGTTTCCTGCTCAACGTCGCCTTCGGGCTGCTCGTGTACACCGCGCTGCTGCGGTTCATCATGCAATCGATGCGTGCGCCGTTTCGCAATCCGGTCGGCCAGGCGGTGACCGTGTTGACCGATTGGGCGGTAAAGCCGCTGCGCAAGGTCCTGCCCGGATATCGCGGTTACGACTGGGCGTCGCTCGTCGTCGCGTGGGTTCTGCAGGTATTGTGGCTCGCGGCGCTGATGGCGCTTACCGCGTCGATCGACGCGGTGCTGTCGGGCGCGACCGCGGGCTTCATCGCGGCGCTCGCCGTCATCGAGCTCATCAAGGCCGCGCTCTGGATCGTGATCGTCGCGGTGTTCGTGCAGGCGCTCCTGTCGTGGATCGCGCCGGACGGGCCGCTGGCGGCGGTGCTCAACGCCCTGACGTTTCCGCTACTCACGCCGGTCCGGCGCGTCATCCCGCCGCTCGGTGGCGCGCTCGACCTCTCGCCGCTGATCGTCATCGTGCTCGCGCAGCTCGTACTGATGCTGCCGGTGGCGTGGCTGGAGCAGACCGTTGTCCAGCTCTTTCGCTGACAAGGCGCGTCCGGGTCCCGCGCAGAGGCAAGCGCCGTGGCGGCGCGTCGACGCCGATGGCTCGATCACGCTGACGATTCACGCCCAGCCGGGGGCCAAGCGGACCGAGGTCGCCGGCGTGCACGGCGGAGCGCTCAAGATTCGCATTGCGTCGCCACCGGTCGAGGGCAAGGCCAACGAAGAACTGCGCCGCTTCCTCGCCGAGGCGTTTGGCGTCCCGCTGCGCAATGTGACGCTCGTGCGGGGCGAGACGTCGCGCCGGAAGACCACGCGGATCGTCGCGCCGGCGCTGCGGCCGGACCGGGCCTGGGGCTAGCACTGCACCGCCAGCGCGTTGGCGAGCCGCACGAAATCCGCCACCGACAGCGTCTCGCCGCGCGCGCCCGGTGCGATGCCGGCGCCTTCGAGCTCCGCCTCGCTCGCGAGGGTCCTGAGCGCGTTGCGCAGCGTCTTGCGGCGCTGGCCGAAGGCCGCGGCGACGATGCGCGCGAACAACGCCTCGTCGTCGATCTCCGGACGCGCAGCGCCCAGCGGGGTCAGGCGCGCGACCGCGGATTCCACTTTCGGCGCGGGACGGAATGCGCCGGCCGGGACGGTGAACAGGCGTTCGATGCGGAAATGAACCTGCAGCGTGATCGAGAGCCGCCCGTATGCCGGAGTCGCGGGCAGCGCCACCATGCGCTCGACGACTTCATTCTGCAGCATGACCATGATGTCGCGCACGGCAGCGGCATAGTGCGCGAGATGAAACAGGAGCGGCGAGGAGATGTAGTACGGCAGGTTGCCGACCACGCGCAGAGCGGGGCCGAGGGAGCCGAAGTCGAACTCGAGCGCATCGGCCGTGTACAGCGTCAGGCGTTCCGCGGGATACTCTGCGACCAGGCGTGCGGCGAGATCGCGATCGATCTCGATGACCGTGAGGCGCTTGACCCGTTCGAGCAGCGGCCGCGTGAGCGCGCCCAGGCCCGGGCCGATCTCGACGATGTTGTCGTCCGGTTGCGGATCGAGCGCGGCGACGATGCGCTCGATGGTGTGCCGGTCGACCAGGAAGTTCTGGCCGAAACGCTTGCGCGGGAAAAAAGGGGCCAGGCTCGATTTCTGCGCAGCTCCGCGCTTGCTTTGCAAACGCCGCTGAGAAATCGAGCCTGGCCCCTTTTTACCAGTCGAGGATGACCTTGCCACTTTGGCCCGAGAGCAGGGTCGCGAACGCGTCCTCGTACTGCTCGGCGGCGTAGTGGTGCGTGATGATCGGCGAAAGATCGAGCCCGCTCTGCAGCATCGCGACCATCTTGTACCAGGTCTCGAACATCTCGCGGCCGTAGATGCCCCGGATCTCGAGGCCTTTGAAGATGACCTGGTTCCAGTCGATCGCCATGTCCGCTGGCGGAATTCCGAGCAGCGCGATCTTGCCGCCGTGGTTCATGTGCTCGAGCATGCTGGAGAACGCCTGCGGGACGCCGGACATCTCGAGCCCGACGTCGAAGCCTTCCGTCATGCGCAGGTCGGTCATGACCGCGCGCAAGTTCTCGCGCTCGACGTTCACAGCGCGGGTCGCGCCCATGCGCCGCGCGAGGCCGAGACGGTACTCGTTGACGTCGGTGATCACCACGTGGCGAGCCCCGACGTGGCGCGCGATCGCCGCGGCCATGATGCCGATCGGGCCCGCGCCGGTGATGAGCACGTCCTCGCCGACGAGGTTGTATGCGAGCGCGGTGTGTGTGGCGTTGCCGAACGGGTCGAAGATCGACGCCAGGTCGTCGGTGATGACGACGTGGCGCGCGCCCACGTGCTTGGCGATCGCGACCGCCATGATGCCGATCGGTCCGGCGCCGGTGATGAGCACGTCCTCGCCGACGAGATCGAACGAGAGCGCGGTGTGCGTGGCGTTGCCGAACGGGTCG
>JBGPYP010000388.1:0-2359 GCA_041493285.1 Casimicrobiaceae bacterium | reverse complement strand
TACAATGGGAGAACCGAAATAGGGTCAGAGACGACTTTTCATGACCGCCCTACACCATACGAGCCACCTGCGAAAAATCGTCTCTGACCCTACTTCCGCCGTCGTCATCACCGCACTCGATCAGGAAGGCCGCGGCGTCGCTCGGGTCGGCGGCAAGGCGATGTTCGTCGAAGGCGCGCTGATCGGCGAGCGGGTCGAGGTCGAGGTGCTCCGCCGCAAGCCCAACTACGAGTTGGCGCGCACGACCGAACTGATCGCCGCCAGTCCGGCGCGCACCACGCCGCCCTGCCCCTACTTCGGCGTCTGCGGCGGCTGCAGCCTGCAGCATCTCGAGCCCGCCGCGCAGGTCGCCGTCAAGCAGCGCGTGCTCGAGGACGCGCTGTGGCACATCGGCCGCGTCCGCGCCGAAGAGCTGCTCGCACCGATCCACGGCATCACCTGGGGCTATCGCCATCGCGCGCGCATGTCGGTGCGCGACGTGCCCAAGAAAGGCGGTGTGCTCATCGGCTTCCGCGAAAAGAAATCGACCTACGTCACCGACATGGCGAGCTGCCTGGTGCTGCCGCCACGCATCTCTGCGTTGTTGCCCGAATTGCGTGCACTCGTCGGAGCGTTGTCGGTCCACGACCGCATGCCGCAGATCGAGCTGGCGATCGGAGAAAGCGCGGACGAGGCCGGCGGCGAACCGGTCGATGCGCTGGTGCTGCGCATCCTGGCGCCGCTGACTGGACCCGACGAACTCGAATTGTCCGCCTTCGCCGAACGGCGCGGCGTCGATCTCTACCTCCAGCCGAAGGGTCCCGCGAGCGTGCGCCCGTTGCGACCGCCGGCGCGGCGCCTTTGCTACCGCCTGCCCGATTTCGGCGTGACGATCGACTTCGAGCCGACCGACTTCACGCAGGTCAACGCGAGCCTCAATCGCGTGCTGGTGCGGCGCGCGATCGGCTTGCTCGAGCCCGTGCCCGGCGACAACGTCGCGGACTTCTTCTGCGGCCTGGGCAACTTCACGCTGCCGATCGCACGGCGCGGCGCCGCGGTCGTCGGCGTCGAAGGCAGTCGCACGATGATCGGTCGCGCCGAAGCGAATGCGCAACGGAACGGGTTGGCCGAACGCGCGCGCTTCGCGCTCGCCGATCTGTTCGCGGCGACGCGCGAGAGCGTCGAGACCCTGGGACCGCTCGACAAGGCGCTGCTCGACCCACCGCGCGAAGGCGCGATCGAGCTGGTCAAGGCGCTGCCCGAAGAGCGCCTGACGCGCATCGTCTACGTGTCGTGCAACCCGGCCACCCTCGCCCGCGATGCGGCCGTGCTCATCCACCAGCGCGGCTTCACGCTCGCCGCCGCGGGTGTGGCGAACATGTTCCCGCACACGGCGCACGTCGAGTCGATCGCGCTCTTCGTCCGTCGCTCGGGCTGACCGTCACCTGGCATGAGCCGGAGGCGAATCCCGGGAGCAACGCGTCGTTCCATGCCGCCGCGCCGGCCGGACCCAAAGAAAACGGGCGCACTCAGGGATACTGAGGGCGCCCGTCGACTCTTGTCGATTCGGATCGGATCAGTCGCGCTGACCCGAAAAGATCATCAGCAGATTGAGCAGGTTGACGAACAGGTTCAGGATGTCGAGAAACAGCCTGATCGTCGCCATGATGTAGTTGGTTTCGCCGCCGCGGACGATGTCGCTCACGTCGTGGAGCAGGTACGCGGAGAAGATCAGCACCGCGATCGCCGACAGCGTCACGGACAGCGCCGGCATCTGGAAGAACAGATTCGCGACCGAGGCGATGATCAGCAGGATCAGCCCGACAAAAAGGAACTTGCCGAGGAAACTGAAGTCGCGCTTCGATACCGTGGCAATCGTCGCCATGACGAAGAACACGGCCGCGGTCATCGCGCCCGCCAGCGCGACGAGTTGACCACCGTTGCGCAGGCCGGCGGCGAGTTGCAGCATCGGCGCCAGCATCATGCCCGCGATGAAGGTGAAGCCGAAGACCGCGGCGACACCCCACCCGCTATTGCGCAGCGCCGAGACGACAAACAGCGACGCAATCATGGCGCCGAACATCAGCAGCGGCGCCATGATCGGCGACGCCTTGTAGAAGGCGGCGAAATTGATGGCCGTCCCCGCGTACGCGCCGGCGATCGTCGGCAGCATCGACAACGCGAGCAGCCAGTAGGTGTTGCGCAGCACCTGGTTCGGTGCGACAGCCACCTGCCCGACACTCGGCGTCGGCATGGTCCAATTCGATTGCGGTTCAATCGGGACCGGTTTCAGTTCGGTTTCCATACGCTTTCCTCTCTGGGGCGGAAGCCGCCCGTGACAACACGTTAGACTAGCAGAAATCCCCCGAGTTTCAATGGG
>JBGPYP010000294.1:0-3443 GCA_041493285.1 Casimicrobiaceae bacterium | reverse complement strand
GTGCTGCGCGACGCCGGTGCCGCCGCCGTCGTGATCACGCCGGCCGCGGAACGCGCGCTCGCGAGCGCCAGGGCGGGCAGCACGCGACCGGTCATCGTCCTCGGCGGTGCAGACACCGGCAACGTCGACGTGCGTTCCGATCCGGAGCTTGCGTGCGGCGGGGAGGAACCCGCATACGTCATGTACACGTCCGGCTCGACCGGCGAGCCCAAGGGCGTGGTCGTGCCGCAGCGAGCGATCGTTCGGCTCGTGCGCGACACCGACTACGTCCAGCTCGGCACCGGCGACGTGATCGCGCATCTGTCGAATCCGGCGTTCGATGCGGCGACCTTCGAGATCTGGGGCGCGCTGCTGAACGGCGGGCGGCTGGCGGTGATCCCGCGGGAAGCGGTGCTCGCTCCGCCCAAGCTTGCCGCAGCGCTCGATCGTCACGGCGTGACGACGCTGTTCCTCACTACGGCGTTGTTCAACCTCGTGGCGCGCGATGCGCCGCAGGCGTTTACCGGCCGAGTGGTCCTGTTCGGCGGCGAAGCCGTCGACCCGCGCTGGGTCGCCGCGGCGCTCTCCGCCGGGAAACCGGAGCGGCTCCTGCACGTCTATGGTCCGACCGAGACGACGACCTTCGCCACCTGGCACGAAGTCCGCGCGGTCGATGCCGACGCGCCGACGGTGCCGATCGGGCGGCCGATCGCCAACACCGAGGTCTACGTGCTCGACCGGAACGGTGAACCTGTCCCGCCCGGAGTGCCTGGTGAAATCCTTATCGGCGGCCCGGGGCTCGCGACCGGCTATCTCGGCCGACCCGATCTCACCGCGGAGCGCTTCGTCCCCCATCCAATCGCGCGCGAGCCCGGAGCGCGCCTGTATCGCACCGGCGATCGCGCCCGCTATCGGAGCGACGGCGCGATCGAATTCCTGGGTCGTGCGGATCGGCAGGTGAAGATCCGCGGGCACCGCGTCGAACCCGGCGAAGTCGAGGTGGCGCTCCGGGCGTTGCCGCAGGTGCGTGACGCCGTCATCGTCGTCCGCGGCGACACCGCGGACACGCGGCGGTTGACCGCATACGTCGTCGTCGCACCAGGGAGCGCGCCCGTGCCGGCCGATCTGCTGCGCGATCTCCGGCGCACGCTGCCCGGATACTTGGTCCCAGGCGCGATCGTGCTGCTCCCCGCGTTTCCGCTCACGACCAACGGCAAAGTCGATCGCGACGCGCTGCCGGACCCCGACGATCTGGCCGCGCAGCGGACGGGCGAACACGTGCCGCCGCGCGATCCGCTCGAGCACCTGCTGGCGCCGATCTGGGAGAGGCTGCTCGGTGTGCGCGACATCGGCGTGCACGACAGCTTCTTCGACCTGGGCGGGCACTCGCTGCTGGCAGCGCAGATGATGGACGAGGTCGAGCGCGCCTGCGGCGTCGCCGTGCCGCTGACGACGCTGTTCACCGAATCGACGATCGCGCATCTGGCGCGCGCGCTACGCGGCCACGTCGCGTCGACCTCGCCGGTAGTCGCGGTGCGCGCGGAAGGCGCGCGTCCGCCGTTATTCTTCCTGCACGGCGACTTCAGCGGCGGCGGCTTCTACTGTCACGGGCTCGCGCGCGAGCTTGGCGCCGACCAGCCGTTCTACGCCGTGCATCCGCACGGTCTCGCCGGGTCCGACGTGCCGGAGTCGATCGAAACGATGGCGGCGGATCTCGTCGAGGCGATCCGGCGCGCGCGGCCGAATGGCCCGTACCTCGTCGGCGGCCATTGCAACGGCGCGCTGGTCGCGGTCGAGATCGCGCGCCTGCTCGTCGCGCAGGGCGAAGCGGTGCCGCTGGTGCTCGTGCTCGATGCCAAGGCGCCGTGGCGTCCGACACAGGTGTTCCAGACCCTCTCGATGGGTGAGCCTCCTGTGCGATCCCGCCGCCGGTCGGTTGACCTCGTGCCGCAGGACGCGGCCATCGACGCGGACATCTTCGCGCGCTACCGCCGCGCGATCGCGCACTATGCGCCGGCGCGTTTCCCGGTGCGCATCGCCGTGTTGCGCTCCGCCAGCACCGAGGATTTCCGCCCCAACCTCGGCTGGTCGTCCGTCGGCGACGACGTCGAAACGCACACGATTCCCGGCGATCATCATTCGTCGATCACGCGTCACGTCGTCGAAACCGCAGCACGGATGAGCGCCTGCATCGAGGCCGCGGCCTAGCGCCACGTCGACAGGGCGGTGATGCGCGGTCACAGTCCGTATTTGCCGAAGTCGATGTCGGGGTAATAGGAAAAACGTTCGCGCAGCCTTCGCTGTTGTTCGGCGGTCAGCCTCGAAGCCCCCTGCCCGACTCGGCCGTCGCGGAAGGTGTGGTACTTGCGGGTGAGGACCTCGGGATCGATCGCCACACGCGCATCCAGACCCAGGAACGCCAGGATTTGCCGCAGCGTTCGTTCCTTGTCCGCGATCAGTTGCTCGTAGGTCACCCACAGTGCGTCGACCGCGCCCTGCTCGCACAGCCGATACCAGGACACGTAGAAGTTGACGTACCACGGCACGGCGAGATCGATGATCAGGTCGGTCAACCGCTCGTCGCTCAGATCTTTGGTGGATGGATCCTGCCACAGGAACGAATAGCCTTTCTGGCCGGTGCCGATGGTAGGTCCCTCCGCCTTTCGTTTGAGATCGTGTTGCAGGCTGACGACGATGTCCTCGATGCGTCGAACGAGGATGATGGGCCTGATGCCGAAGGTTCGCATCAGCGCGGCGTTGTGGAACGTGCCCTTCATGTGCAGGTGCGACACGCAGCCATAGCGGCTCATCAGGCACAGCGCCGGTAGATATAGGTCGTGCTCGTTGGTCGAGTACGCGGCGCACAGCCGGAACTCGCGCAGACCCGTGATCCGTTTCAACGTTTTCGTCAGGAAAATCGAACCCGACTTCGGCGCCGCCGCGACGACGATCAGCGGTTTGTCGGCGCGATCCTTCGCAAAGTCCACCTCGCCTACGGGAGCGAGCCCGTCGCTGAGGGCGGCGTTCACCACCGCGTAGACGAGCTGTTGGGCATCGATCTCGAAGGGCGGTTGTTGGGGCATGGGGAATAGGGCAGGGTCCGGACCGCGGTTTGATGCAAGGATACCTGCGATTTTGCACCGGCAAGATTCGGCGCGGCTGCGGGCTCGCGTCTTACCACTTACGGCCAAACTGCCGGTACAAGTCAAGGCCCGCCAGCCGTGAGGAAAACTGCGGTCCACGTTACTCTGACCGCGCCGGCCGCGGGCCGAGGATCGTCAATGCGAATGTCATGGGGTCCCCGCTGGGGTGTCCATGAAACTTGTTATGACGTTATCACCGGCTTGATTCCGCAGACGGCGATATAATTGTGATTCCCCAAGCGATCAACCAGGGGTGTCAACCCACGGTCCGGTCGACCGGCGAATCGTATGCGGGGCGCCGGCCCGCCCGGACCGGTCAAT
>JBGPYP010000030.1:0-14065 GCA_041493285.1 Casimicrobiaceae bacterium | reverse complement strand
CGTCAGGTCGAGGCAAGGCCCGAAGGGCGCGTCGCCGCGCGACCGAGCGGCGCCCGACACGCGACGTCTCGTCATCCCCGGCGGGCCCAAGGAGGGCGAGTGAGCGCGGCGGGCCGAGGCCGTCAGGCCGAGGCAAGGCCCGAAGGGCGCGTCGCCGCGCGACCGAGCGGCGCCCGACACGCGACGTCTTGTCATCCCCGGCGGGCCCAAGGAGGGCGAGTGAGGCCGGCGAGCGCGAGGCAGAGCCGAGCGCAGGCCCGAAGGGCGCGGCGCCGGCCGACCGACCGCGGCCGACGCTCAGCGCGCCGTTGCTCTCCTCCCGTACAAGGAGGCCGCAAGTGAGCGCGGCGGACTATCGGAATCGCGCAGGCACGGGGCCCGCATGATCGAGATCCTCGCGGTCCTCGGGATGCCGGTCGCCGGCGCGCTGCTGCTCGGTGCGGTCGGACACCGCGACAAGGCTCCGGCGATCAACGTGATCGTCTGCGGGCTGACACTGCTCGCCGCGGCCGCGCTGACCGTGCGCGTGATCTCCGCCGGATCACTGCTGGTCGCCGACAAGCTTTTCTTCGTCGATCCGTTCAACGTGTTTCTGGTCGCGCTGACCGCGTTTGTCGGCTTCACGACCGCGATCTTCTCGCAGCCGTACATGCGCATCGAGTACGAGCACGGCCGCCTCACCGCGGGCCGCCTGCGGCTCTATCACAGCATGTTCCAGGTGTTCAATTTCACGATGCTGCTGGCGCTCCTCACCAACAACATGGGCATCCTGTGGGTCGCGCTGGAGGGCGCGACGCTCGCGACCGTGCTGCTGGTGTCGCTGTACCGCACGCCAGAGAGCCTCGAGGCGGCGTGGAAATACTTCATTCTCTGCGGCGTCGGCATCGCCCAGGCGCTGTTCGGCACGATCCTGCTCTACTTCGCGGCCGAGAGGCTGCTCGGAGCCGAGGGCGGCGCGCTCCTGTGGACCGAGCTCAACGCCGTCAAGGGCCAGCTCGAGCCGACGGTCCTGTCGCTCGCATTCGTTTTTCTGCTGGTCGGCTACGGTACCAAGGTGGGCCTGGTGCCGCTGCACAACTGGCTGCCCGACGCGCACGCCGAGGGCCCGACGCCCGTGTCGGCGGTGCTCTCGGGCCTGCTGCTCAACGTCGCGCTGTACGCGGTGGTCCGGTGCAAGGTTCTGGTCGAGGGCTCGCTGCACACGTCGTTCGCCAAGCAACTGATGATGGGGTTCGGACTGCTGTCGGTCGTCGTGGCCGCGTTGCTGCTGTCGCGGCAGAAGGACATCAAGCGGATGTTCGCCTACTCGTCGATCGAGCACATGGGGATCATCACCTTCGCCTTCGGCATCGGCGGCCCAGTCGCCAACTTTGCCGCGCTGCTGCACATGACCGTGCATTCGCTGACCAAGTCGGCGATCTTCTTCGCGGTCGGACACGCCGCGCAGAAGACCGGTACGCAGGTCATGGACGACATTCGCGGGCTGATCACGACCAGCCCTCTGATCGGCTGGGGACTCGTGCTCGGCTCGCTGGCGATCCTGGGGATGCCACCGTTCGGCGTCTTCGCCAGCGAGTTCCTGATCCTGACCACGGCGATGCGCGAGCAGCCATGGTCGACGCCGTTCCTGTTGCTCGCGCTGGGTGTCGCCTTCGCGGCGGTGTTTTCCAAGGTACAGCCGATGGTCTTCGGCGAGACGACGGCGAAACGGCTGCCGGTGCGGCCGGCGATGGCGCCGGTGTTCGTGCATCTCGCGCTCGTGCTGATGCTCGGGCTCTGGATCCCGCCGGTGCTCGCCGACTGGTACCGGCAGGCGGCGCGCCTGATCGGCTGACGGCGACCGGACAACGATGAACGTTTCGCCGCTGGGAATCGCCGCCGCGAAGCTGGCCTCGCCCATTCCGGCGCAGCGCTGTCCGGTCAGCTCGGGGCAGCTGCTGACCGCGTGCCGCCTCGCCTGGGAGCGTGGTGGGCAACTCGTCGCGCTGTGGGGAAGCGACGAGCGCGACCGCGAGCGCGGCTTCTGCCTGCGGGTCCTGCTCGCGGACGCCGACGGGCTGACGCTCCTGGAGCACACCTTGCCCGACAGCGAGGCGCGTTATCCCGATCTGTCGCCGATCTTCCCGGTCGCGAACCGCATGCAGCGCGCGGTTTTCGATGTCCTCGGCGTCCAGTGCGATGCGGACGATCAACGGCCCTGGCTGTGGCAGGCCGCGTGGCCGATCGACCGGTTCCCGTTGCGGCGCGACTTCGAAGTGTCGCCGAAGTGGGAACCCGGCGAGGAGGATTACCCGTTCGTGCGCGTCAGCGGCGACGGCGTGCACGAGATCGCCGTCGGACCGGTCCATGCGGGCATCATCGAGCCCGGGCATTTCCGGTTCCAGGTTGTCGGCGAGAAGGTCCTCCGGCTCGAAGAAAGGCTGGCCTACGTCCACAAGGGTATCGAGAAGCGGTTCGAAACGCTGCCGCTCGCAGAAGGCCACCGCCTCGCCGGCCGCGTTTCCGGCGACAGCACCGTCGCGTACGCCTGGGCGTACGCGCAGGCCGCCGAGGCGATTGCCGGCGTCGCCGTGCCGCCGCGCGCCGCGGGCTTGCGCGCGCTCTGCCTCGAGCGCGAGCGCATCGCCAATCACCTCGGCGATCTGGGCTATCTCGGCAATGACGGCGGATTCGCGTTCGGCCTCGCGCAGTTCTCGCGGCTCAAGGAGGACGTGCTGCGCCTGAATGCGCGGGCTTTCGGCCACCGTTTCCTGATGGACGTTGTCGTTCCGGGAGGTGTGGCGCGCGATCTCGCTCCCGATGCCGCCGCGACCATGCGCGAACAGCACCGCGATCTCGCGCGCGAGGTGCGCGCGCTGCGCGAGATCTACGACGAACACGCCGGGCTGCAGGATCGGTTCCGAAATTGCGGGCAGGTGTCGCGCGAGCTGGCCTTGAAGCTCGGCCTGACCGGGTTTGCCGCACGGGCCAGCGGCGTACCGCAGGACCTGCGCTGCGACTTCCCGACCGTGCCGTACGCTATGCTCGCCGTGCGCCGAGCAACCCGCGATGACGGCGACGTCGCCGCGCGCGTCGCGGTGCGCTTCGACGAGACCTTCGAGTCGCTGCGCCTGATCGGCGCGCTGCTCGAGGCGCTGCCGGCGGGCGAGGTCGCGTTACCGTTCCCGGCGGTCCCGGCGGATAGCTTCGCGTTGGGCGCCGTCGAAGGCTGGCGGGGACCGGTCGTCATCGCCCTGGAGAGCGGACCGAACGGCACGATCCGCCGCTGCCATCCGCACGATCCGTCGTGGCAGAACTGGCCGGTGCTGGAGCACGCGGTGATCGGCAACATCGTCCCCGACTTTCCGTTGATCAACAAATCGTTCAATCTTTCCTACAGCGGCCACGACCTCTAGCAGACTCATGCAAAACTACTGCGCGGCCCGTCTGCTTCGTTGCGCTCATTGGCCACTGAGCGCTCGGCGCTCACCGTACTTCTTCTGTACTGTCTCGCGCCTCGCTCCGGGTCCTCAGTTGGCCAATGAGGCATCCGGGCCTGCTCGCTACGTTTTTCAAGAGCCTGATTGCGCTATCGGGTGATCGCAGATGCTTCACGTTCTCCGCCAGATCGTCCGGACCGGCATCAAGACCGAGCCCAAGCCCTCGCCCGCCGCCGAGATGGTCGTCGTCGCGCGGCTGCAGGAGGAGATTCTACGCACGCTCGGGTGCGCGCTTACGATCCGCCAAATCGATGCGGGATCGTGCAACGGCTGCGAGCTGGAAATCCATGCGCTGGGCAACCCCTACTACAATCTCGAGGGCCTCGGCATCAAGTTCGTCGCCAGCCCCAGACACGCGGACATGCTGCTGGTGACCGGCCCGGTCTCCAAACATATGGTGATCGCGCTCAAACGCACGTATGACGCGACCCCCGACCCCAAGCTCGTGGTCGCCGTCGGCGACTGCGGCTGCACCGGCGGCATCTTCGGCGAGAGCTACGCGACCTGCGGCCGCATCGCCAACGTGATCCCAGTCGGTGTCGCCGTCCCGGGCTGCCCGCCGACGCCGAGGGCGCTGCTGCAGGGCATCCTGGCCGCAATCACCGCCGCAGCGCCGCCGGACAGGGCGAGCGCAGAGCCCGCGGATCGCGAGTAGGAAGCTCCCGCCGCTGACCGCGGGAGCCCTTGAAAACCCCGGCCGCGCCGCCAACTGTGGGTCGTGCGCGGCGGAACCTCGCCGCCGAATCCAATTCAAGGAGAGCAGACAATGACCCGTTTGATTCGCTACTACAACCCGCTGGATCGGGTGTTCGACAGCGCCTTTGGCTCGTTCCTCCCCGCGACCAACGGCGACGCCGGCTTGAACGGCCACGCGCTCAAGTTGGACGTGGTCGAGACGCCCGAGGCGTACCTCGTGAAGGCGGAAGTCCCCGGGGTCGCCAAGGACCGGATCGAAGTGAAGGTCGAGGACCGCGACGTGACCATCGGCGTCGAATTCCGCGAGGAAGTCGAAGCCAACGGCAAGGCGCTGTGGCAGGAACGCAGCTACGGCAAGGCGAGCCGCTCGATCCGGCTGCCCGAAGCGGTCGATGCCAACGCGGCGCAAGCCAGGCACGTCGACGGCGTCCTGCAACTGACGCTGCCGAAGGTCGCCAAGGTCAACAGCAAGCAGATCACGATCCAGTAACGCAGGGCACCCAACACAAAGCGCGGCCTTGTGCCGCGCTTTGCGTTGTCGCGCCAGGCGCGCTTAGCGCGTCGCCTGGATGTCCCGGCTGTTGACCGGCTGGACGGGGCGCGCGTTCATCGGGTAGAGCTTCGCGAAGCGCGCGATCTCGTCGGCGGAGATCTGCACCGGCGTTTTCAGGACGAACCACGTTACGTCCTCGCTGCACGGCGGCGTCGTCAGTGACCCGGCGAAAGTGTAGTAGCCCTTGCTCTCCGGGAGCAGGTCGACCGCGTTGATCTTGACCGGGTCGACGACGTTCTCCTTCCCCTTTTCCTTCGGCAGGTTGTCCCAGAGCGTCTTGATGAGCCGGTGTTCCTTGCCGGTGTCGAGCAGGATGGCAATGACGGCGAGCTTGCCGCCCGGGCCCTGGTGTACGAGGTGTGCGACCATGTCGTGGCCCTTGCCGTCGATCTTCTCCTCGCTAGGCTTGTGGAACTGGATCTGCGTGAGCTCGTAGCGCTTGCCCTCGACAGTGACGACGCTGCCCGGCGCGTAGTTGACCTGGATCGTGTAGCCGTTGTCGATGATCTTGAGCGGCGAAGGCTTGTAGTTGAACAACAGCGGCGCCAGGTCGCCTTTCCGGGCGCTGGCGTCCGGAATGTCGATCGGCGACTGGGCTTGGCCCTGCTTGCACTGCGCGAATCCCTTGTCCAGGCTGCCCCACTTCGCCGGGCCGGTCGGGCCGGTGTAGCTCCAGTGCGCGCCTTCTGCGCTGTGGCCGGCGGTCGCGGCGATCGAGAGCACCGCGCCGACGACGATAGCGAGAGCGTTTGCGCCGAGTTGCCTCATGACGACCCTCCTTCCGAATACCGCTGCCGAACGGGACTACCCGAGCAGGTCTGCGGCCGCCTTCTTGCCGCGGCCGTTGCGCAACGGCTCGACCGGCGCACGCACGCCCCTCTTTTGCGCGTGCCGCTCGAGCACCGGTTTGAGATAACGGCCCGTGAAGCTCTCGGCGACGCCGGCGACCTGCTCCGGCGGTCCCGCGGCGATGATCCTGCCACCGCCACCGCCGCCCTCCGGCCCGAGATCGATGATCCAGTCGGCGGTCTTGATCACGTCCAGATTATGCTCGATCACGACAACGGTGTTGCCGTGATCCCGCAACCGGTGCAGCACAGTTAACAGCATCTCGATGTCGTGGAAGTGCAGTCCGGTCGTCGGCTCGTCGAGAATGTAGAGTGTACGACCGGTGTCGCGCTTGGACAGTTCCAGCGCCAGCTTGACGCGCTGCGCCTCGCCGCCCGAGAGCGTGGTCGCCGACTGGCCCAGCGTGATGTAGCCCAAGCCGACCTCGAGCAGCGTGGAGAGCTTGCGCGCGACGGCGGGGACTGGCTCGAAGAACGCGTACGCCTGCTCGACGGTCAGCGACAGCACGTCGTGAATGTTCTTGCCCTTGTACTGGATCTCCAGTGTCTCGCGGTTGTAGCGCTGCCCGTGGCAGACGTCGCAGGAGACGTACACGTCGGGCAGGAAGTGCATCTCGACCTTGATCAGCCCGTCGCCCTGGCAGGCTTCGCAGCGGCCACCCTTGACGTTGAATGAGAACCGGCCCGGGCCGTAGCCGCGCTCGCGCGCTTCCTTCACCTGCGCGAACAGCTCGCGAATCGGCGTGAACAGGCCCGTGTACGTCGCCGGATTGGATCGCGGCGTGCGGCCGATCGGGCTCTGGTCGACGCTGATCACCTTGTCGTAGAACTCCAGGCCGGAAAGCTCGGCGTACGGCGCGGGCTCGGCCGTGCTGCCGTACAGATGGCGCGCGATCGCGTGATAGAGCGTGTCGTTGATCAGCGTCGACTTGCCCGAGCCGGATACGCCGGTCACGCACACGAACAAACCGACCGGGAGCTTGAGCGCGATGCTCTTGAGGTTGTTGCCGGTCGCGCCGGTGATCGTCAGGCAGCGCTCGGGGTCGATCCGGTGCCGGTGGGCCGGGATCGGGATCTGCCGGTGCCCGGCGAGATACTGGCCGGTGAGCGAATGCGCCGCGCGGCGGATGTCCTCCGGCGTGCCCTGCGCGACGATCTGCCCGCCGTGCTCGCCGGCGCCCGGGCCCATGTCGACGACGTGATCGGCGGACAGAATCGCCTCGGTGTCGTGCTCGACGACGATCACGCTGTTGCCCAGATCGCGCAGATGCTTGAGCGTCGTCAGCAGGCGGTCGTTGTCGCGCTGGTGCAGGCCGATCGAGGGCTCGTCGAGCACGTACATGACGCCGGTAAGTCCCGACCCGATTTGCGAGGCGAGGCGGATACGCTGCGCCTCGCCGCCCGAGAGCGTTTCCGCCGAGCGGTCGAGGGAGAGATAGTCGAGGCCGACGTTATTGAGGAACTGCAGCCGGCTCACGAGTTCCTTGACGATCTTGTCGGCGATCGTCTGCCGCTGCCCGTCGAGCTTGAGGTCACGGAAGAACTCGCCGGTCTCCTTGAGCGGCCAGTTGCTCACCTCGAAGATCGCGCGCTCGTTGCCTGGCGGCCCGACCTTCACGTGCCGCGCTTCGCGCCGCAGGCGCGTCCCGTCGCATTCGGGGCAGGGTTTGGAGTTGAGGTACTTCGCCAGCTCCTCGCGCACCATGACCGAATCGGTCTCGCGGTAGCGCCGCTCCAGGTTGGGGATGATGCCCTCGAAGGCGTGCTCGCGCACCATCGGCTTGCCGCGGTCGGAAAGATACTGGAAGGCGATCTTCTCCTTGTCGCTGCCGTAGAGGATCACCTGCTGTACGCGCTCGGACAGGCGATTGAACGGGCGCTCCAGGTCGAAGCCGAAGTGCTTCGCCAGGCTCTGCAGCATCTGGTAGTAGAACTGGTTGCGCCGATCCCAGCCCTTGATCGCGCCCGACGCCAGCGAGAGCTGCGGAAAACCGACCACTCGCTTCGGATCGAAAAAGCTGATCGAGCCCAGGCCGTCGCACCGCGGACAGGCGCCCATCGGGTTGTTGAACGAGAACAGCCGCGGCTCCAGCTCCTGGAGCGAGTAGCTGCAGATCGGACAGGCGAACTTGGCCGAATAAAGATGCTCCTCTTCCGAGTCCATCTCCACCGCGATGGCGCGGCCGTCGCCGTTCCTGAGCGCCGTCTCGAACGATTCAGCGAGGCGCTGTTTGAGGTCTGGCCGCACGCGCAGCCTGTCCACGACCACCTCGACGGTGTGCTTGACGTTCTTGGCCAGCTTCGGGACCGCGTCGATTTCGTAGACCTTGCCGTCGATGCGTACCCGCACGAACCCCTTGGCGCGCAGCTCGAGGAGCAGCTCGATCTGCTCGCCTTTGCGGTTGACCACCGCCGGCGCGAGGATCATGAGCTTCGTTTCCTCGGGCAGCATCAACACCGCGTCGACCATCTGCGAGATCGTCATCGCCGCGAGCTTCTGCTCGGGGTGATTGGGGCAATACGGCTCGCCGACGCGCGCGTAGAGCAGGCGCAGGTAGTCGTGGATCTCAGTGACGGTGCCGACCGTCGAGCGCGGGTTGTGCGACGTCGCCTTCTGCTCGATGGAAATCGCCGGCGACAAACCCTCGATCAGGTCGACGTCGGGCTTTTCCATGAGCTGCAGGAACTGCCGGGCGTACGCCGAGAGGGATTCGACGTAGCGCCTTTGCCCTTCGGCGTAGAGCGTGTCGAAAGCCAGCGAGCTCTTGCCCGAGCCAGAGAGCCCGGTGATGACGATCAGCCGGTGCCGCGGCAGATCGAGATTGATATTCTTGAGGTTATGCGTGCGTGCGCCGCGAATGCGGATGTATTCCATATGATGCTAAGAGCCTCTGACGCGGTGAAACACGTGTGCGTTGCTGGCCATAAACCGCCGCTGGCGCGGCGTAGGGCGCAGCGAATAGTGGAGCCTATTCGCAGGCCCGACAACAAAGCCAGCGGCGGCTAAGTTGGCAAATGAGGCCGCAACCCGCAGTGCTGGCCGCGATTTGGGTCCACCCGCTTTGTCGCAAGCCGCTTGCTTGGGGACCTACCAAGCGGCGCAGCTTGCTTCGCGCGCTTGAGCCCAAATCGTGCAGCGCATCACGCGCTTCACTGCGTCAGAGGCTCTGAAGCCAGACCAACCTGCTAATATACTCCCTTTCGCTCGCTCGTTCTAAGCGCCTCGAATGCCGGACTGTTTTGGAGGCTGCTAGGCCTTCTGGATGATTCCCTCCGGCCCGACCCGACCTACAATCGAGCGACCGAATCGACAGGAGAACTCCGATGGCATCCGTGAACAAGGTCATTCTGGTCGGCAATCTCGGCCGGGATCCGGAGACGCGCTACACGACCGGCGGCGATGCGGTGACCAACATCCGGGTGGCGACGACCGACACCTGGAAAGACAAGGCCGGCGACAAGCAGGAGAAGACCGAGTGGCACACGGTGGTTTTTTTCGGGCGCCAAGCCGAGATCGCCGGCGAGTACCTGAAGAAGGGCCGGCAAGTCTATATCGAGGGCAGGCTGCAGACGCGCAAATGGCAGGACAAGGAAGGCCAGGACCGCTACACGACCGAGATCGTTGCTGACCGCATGCAGATGCTGGGCAGCCGCGAAGGCAGCGGCGCGCCCGTTGCAGCCGAGTCCGCCGAGCGCAACTCGGCCGCGGAACCCAAGAGCGGCGGGAAGAGCGGCGGCGCGCCCGCGAAGAAGAACGTCGACGACCTCGACGACGACATCCCGTTCTAGAGGAAAAGAGGGTCAGGAAATAAGGGTCAGACTCGACTTTTCACGCACCGACCCGCGTCGTTCGAGCCGACTGCGAAAAATCGAGTCTGACCCTTATTTCCTGACCCTCTTTTCCTCAAACCGCGATGTCCTCGACCGGCGCGGTGACCGGCGCGGCAGCGGTGATCACGCCTCCGCCCAGACAAACTTCTCCGTCGTAGAGCACCAGATATTGCCCGGGCGTCGGGGCCCACTGCGGCGCATCGAACTCCGCGCGCCAACGGTCCTCGCCGAGTGCGAACAGGCGGCACGCCGCGTCCACCATGCGGTAGCGAGTCTTCGCCGCGAGTCGGCGGCTGGATTGAGGCGCATCGCCCGCGATCCAATGCATGTCGGCAACTTCGAGCGCGCGCGCGTAGAGGCGAGGGTCGTCGTGTCCCTGCACGACGACGAGTACGTTGCGCCCGGCGTCCTTGGCGGCGACGAACCATGGCGCCTCGCCACGCCCTCGCGTGCCACCGATGCCCAAACCCTGCCGCTGGCCCAGCGTGTAGTAGGCGAGGCCGTGATGGCGGCCGACGGTGCGCCCCTCCGGATCCTCGATCGGGCCGGGCGTCCTGGGCAAGTAGCGGGCCAGAAAGTCGCGAAAGGGTCGCTCGCCGATGAAGCAGATGCCCGTCGAGTCTTTCTTGGCATAAGTCGGGATGCCGTGCTCGCGCGCGATCGCCCGGACTTCACGCTTGGTGAGCGCGCCGACCGGAAAAAGCGTGCTGTCGAGCTGCCGCTGCGTGAGCTGATGAAGGAAGTAGGTTTGATCCTTGGCCGCGTCGACCGCCTTGACCAACGCGACGCCGCCGGAGCCTTCCCGCAACCTCGCGTAATGCCCCGTGGCGATCCGATCGGCGCCGAGCGCGATCGCATGCTCGAGGAACGAACGAAACTTGATTTCGCTGTTGCAAAGAACATCCGGATTTGGAGTGCGCCCGGCCCGGTACTCGTCGAGGAAGCGTGCGAACACCCGCTCGCGGTACTCGCGCGCGAAGTTGACCGCTTCGACCTCGATCCCGATCACGTCGGCGACGGCAACGGCGTCGACCAGGTCCTGCCGCGACGTACAGTACTCGTCGGTGTCGTCGTCTTCCCAGTTCTTCATGAAGACGCCGATGACCTCGTGGCCTTCGCGCTTGAGGAGCCACGCAGCGACCGACGAGTCGACCCCGCCGGACAGGCCGAGCACGATACGGTGTTTCGATGTCATCTCAATGCGACCTATTTTGCACCCGAGGGTCGCGTCACGGCGATCGAAACGAAAAAGGGCAGGGACCATCGCCCTGCCCTTAGGAAATGAGGGTCAGACTCGACTTTTCATGCACCCGCCTACATCGTTCGAGCCGACTGCGAAGAGGTCGAGTCTGACCCTCTTTTCCGCCTATTGTCCGGGACCGGCTTTCTTGGTCGTTTCCTTGAGCGCTTCCTGCTTCGCCTTCGCATCCGGCAGCGCCTTCGGGTCGCCCTTGGTTGCGTCCACCGACTTCTTCAAGGCTTCGGATTTTGCCGGCGCGTTCGGCTGGCCGACTTTCTCGATCTGCGTCATTTCCTTTTGTTTCGCGGCACGCGTTGCCTTCTTGGCGGCGGCCTTCTCCTCCGGCGTCATCTTCGCCGCGGCCGCCTTGGCGGCGTCCTTCTCCGCCTTCATCTTGGCTTGATCGACGGGCGCTGCCGGTGTCTTGTCGTCCGCCAGCACGGCGACCGAGCCGAGCGCGAATGCGCCGGCAATCAGCGCGATGAGCAGCTTGTTCATCAGTGTCTCCTCCCAGTCAAGTATCCCACCCGGGGCTCGCACCGTCCGCGAGCGCGGCATGGCGGAACAGCAACATCGATTGAATCTTATTAAGCGCCGCGCCGGAAAGCAACGCCGGAGTCCCTGGCGCCGTGCGAGCAAAAAGGGCAGGGACCCTTGCCCCCTGCCCTTCCGCATCGAATCGTTGCCGCCTTACTGGCCGGACGCCTTCTTTTCCTGCTCCTTCAGCGCTTTCTGTTTATCCGCCGCGGTCGGCAGCGCCTTGGGGTCCGTTTTCGAGGCCGCGGCTTCCTTGCTTGCCATTTCGGCCTTCGCCTTGGCCGTGCCGCCGCCTTCTTGCTGGGTCTTTTCGACGCCGCCCAGCGCCTTCTGCTTCTCGGCGCGCTTCGCCTTCTTGGCCGCGGCCTTTTCTTCCGGCGTCATCTGGGCCGCGGCCGCCTTGGCGGCGTCCCTCTCGGCCTTCAGTTGGGCTTGATCGACCGGTGCCGCCGGCGTTTTGTCGTCCGCAAGCGCGGCGACCGAGCCGAGCGCGAACGCGCCGGCTGTGAGTGCGATAAGTAGCTTATTCATCGGTTCATCCTCAGAAAAAATAGTTTTGATCAGTCGTGCCCGCCGGCATCCGAACGCACAGCTCGGGGGAAAAACGGGAGAGCTTTTTGATTCTATTGAAGTTTGTGGCCAGAAGCAACAATCCGGGGCCATTGTCGGCTCTCGGAGTGTTGCGCCAGAGCAACGAGCTTTACTTCGTGGTGCTGCCCTTGGACGTGGTGTCCTTGGATATGCTGTCCTTGGTCGCGGTGCTCTTGGCCGCGCTATTTTTCGACATGCTGTCCTTCGCGGCGGTTTCCTTGGCCGCCTTCTTCTTGGCCTTCTTCTTCGCCTTCTTCGTCTCGGCCTTGGCGGTCGACTTCGTCGCGTCCGTCATCGTGCTCGCCTTAGCATCGGTCTTGGCGGGTGCCGTCGCGGCGGGTGCCGCGGCCGCGGGGGCCGGCGCGGGCGCCGGAGTTTGTGCCGCGGCGGTCAGCGACACGGCAAAGGCGCTCGCCAGCAGCGCCGACATCAACTTGGTCATATTCCTGTCCTCAGTTTGGTCGTGCAAAAAAGAGACACCTTTTATCGTGTCACGCGCATTAACGGCCCCAAGGACCCCGGGGTTGACAAATCTTCGTCGTTTTCTTGGTGCCGCCGGGGCGGTGCGTACCCGACGGCCGAGATCACGCGGCGGCGTATTCGCTTCCATCACGCAAACAAACAGTTAGATGGTCTTATGGACGCTGCAATGTAGTTCCGGCGAACCGGCGCGGCAGCGGACCCTTTGCGCGTCTGGCCTGCGAAGTCAGCGCTCTCCAGGGGTGGTCTTTGACCGCGTTTCCCAGTCGAGCGTGTCTTGCAGCCACTCCCGGAGCAGCGGTACCGTGATCGGACGCTTCGCCGCAAGCGAGAGCCGGTCCAGCGCGGCCAACGCCGCGAGCAGCGAGCCCATGTCGCGCCGCCCGTGCCGCAACAGGTAGCCGATGACGTCGGCGGAAAGGTCGACCCCGCGCTGTCGCGCATAGGTCGCCAGCGCCGCCGCCTTTTCGTCGTCGGCCAGGGCCAGCGCCTCGTAAACCAGCCCCCAGCCCAGGCGTGTGCGCAGGTCCTCGCGCAGCGGGAGCGCGGCGAGCGGCGTCCGGCTTGCGGCGATAAGCCGCCCGCCGCCCTGCTTCAGCGCGTTGTAGAGCGTGAAGATCCGCGCCGCTGCCGCCGCGTCGGCCTCGTCGATCCGATCGACTGCGACCAGCACGCCGGACGTGCGAGCGGGATCGGAATCGACCGCCGCCGCCTCACCGTGAAAGTGCGCCTCGACGCCGCGCTCCGCGGCCAGCGCGACCGCCGCACGCAAGAGATGCGTCTTGCCCGCCCCCGACGCGCCCCAGATCAGGAAGCCGGCGTCGCGGCCCGCGCCGCTTGCGAACCGCGCCAGCGCGGCGATCAGCTCGCGGTTGCGCCCGGGCAGGAAATTCGACAGCCGCGGCGGCTCGGGAGGCGCCAGCTCGAAGACCAGTTGTTCCAAGTCAGCGATACAGGTCGGTCGCGAAATAGGCTGTTCGCAGGTGTCGCAGGCCCACCAGGAGCGCGGCGCTCACCGGCAAGGCGAGCAACACGCCCGCGAAACCGAACAGTTCCCCGAACGCGAGCAGCGCGAAAATCACAGCCAGCGGATGTAATCCGATGCGGTTGCCGACCAGCCACGGCACGAGCACGTAATTCTCGAGCAGCTGCCCGACCCCGTAGACCGCCATCACGGCGAGGAAGCCGGGCCAGCCCGACCACTGCAACAGCGCCGCCAGCATGCCGAGGATGAGCCCCAGCCCGAACCCGACGTAGGGGATGAACACGAGCAGTCCGGTGAGGATACCGATCGGCAGCGCGAACTGCAGCCCGGCGAGCGAGAGCCCCACGGCGTAGTACACCGCAAGCACGCCCATGACCGCCAGTTGTCCGCGGAGGAACTCGGCGAGCACCCGATCGATCTCGCGGGCGATCGTGCGCACCCGCGGCAGCCAGCGCCGCGGCAGCAGGTCATCGAGGCGCGCCACGATGTGATTCCAGTCGCGCAGCAGGTAGAACATCACCACCGGGATCAGCGCCAAGTTGATCAAAAGCCCCAGCAGTACCGTGCCGCCGGCCTTGAGGCCCGACAGGAGTTTGAGCGTGACCGTCTCCGCGCTGGAGAGATTGTCGCTGATGAGTTGCTTGACCGTCGCCAGATCGAGTTGCAGCTCGACGCCGAAGCTCTCGCGCAGCCACGGCGCGAGCCGCGCGTACAGCTCCACCGCAAGCTCGGGCAGGCGCCGGGCGAGTTGCGAGACTTCGCTCTGTACCAGCGGGATCAGCACGAACAGCAACGCCAGCAGGAGCAGCAGAATGAGCCCGATCG
>JBGPYP010000134.1:0-7048 GCA_041493285.1 Casimicrobiaceae bacterium | reverse complement strand
GGCGACAGACGCAAGCACCTGCACGCCCACATGCTCAGGGACGAGCTTTGAGCTCAAGGGGGCAACGGGCTGTGCAGGCACTCGCAAACCAGACCGAGGTGCCAATTGAATGAACACGGAATCAAGCATACAAGGGGGCGCGATTCGCGCCTTGGGGCGGCCCTGCGGCGCTCATGCGCGACCGTACTGTTCGCGCAAGTAAGCGGCGACCGTGTCGCGCTGCGCCGCGTCGAGGTGCAGCCCGCACTTGGTGCGCCGCCACAGCACGTCCTCGGCGCTGCGCGCCCACTCGTGTGCGACCAGATAGTCGACCTCCGCGGCGTAGAGCGCGTGGCCGAAATGCCGGCCCAGCTCGTCCGCGGTCTTCGCCTCGCCGAGGATGCGCGGCGTGCGCGTGCCGTGGCGACGTACCAGCGCGCCGCGCAGGCTTCCAGGCAGCGACGGGTAGCGCGCGGCGAGTTCGCGCTCGTACGCGGCAAGGCTGCCTCGCGGCATGTCGCCGCCAGGGAGGGATTCGCGCCGGGTCCACTCTGCCTTCATCTCGGGAAAGAACGACCTCAACTCCGAAAGCGCCGACTCCGCGAGCCGCCGGTAGGTCGTGATCTTGCCGCCGAAGATCGAGAGCAACGGTGCGCTTCCGTCTTCACCCGCGTCGAGCTTGAGCACGTAGTCGCGCGTCACGGCGGACGGGTCGGCCGAGCCATCGTCGTAGAGTGGACGCACGCCGCTGTACGCCCAGACAACGTCACCCGCGCCGATCGGTCGCGCCAGATACTCGTTGGCGATCTCGCACAGGTAGTCGATCTCGTCGCGCGAGATCGCCGGCGTCGCGAACTCCTCCACCGGAATGTCCGTCGTTCCGATCAGCGAGAATTCGTCCTGGTAGGGAATGACGAATACGATGCGGTGGTCCGAGTTCTGCAGGATGTAGGCGTGAGCTTCGGCGTGAACCCGCGGAACGACGATATGGCTCCCCTTGACGTGGCGAACGCCGGCGCTGGCCGGCGCGGCGCTCGCCTCGTCGCGCACCTGCTTGACCCACGGTCCCGCCGCATTGACGAGCCCACGTGCACGCACTTCCGAGGCAGCGCCTGCGGCGTCGGCGAGCGCGAGGCGCCACAGGCCGTTGTCGCGGCGCGCGTCCGTGAGCCGGGTTCGTGTCCGGATTTCCGCGCCGAGCTCGCTCGCGGCGATCGCGTTCAGCACGACCAACCGCGCATCGTCGACGCGCGCGTCCGAATAGACGAAGCCCTTGCCGAACTTGTCCTTGAGGCCGGCGCCCCATTTGCTCGCGCGCAAGTCGACGCCAAACGACGAGGGCAGCGTCTTCCGCCCTCCGAGATGGTCGTAGAGAAAAAGCCCCGCGCGGATCATCCATGCCGGCCGCAGATGCGGCTCGTGCGGCAGGACGAACTGCAGCGGTGCGATGATGTGCGGCGCCGCACGTAGTAGCACCTCGCGCTCGGCCAGCGCCTCGGCGACCAGGCGGAACTCGTAGTATTCGAGATAGCGCAGGCCGCCGTGGATGAGCTTCGTGCTCGACGACGAGGTGTGCGCGGCAAGATCGTCCTTCTCGACCAGCAGGACCTTGAGCCCGCGCCCTGCGGCATCGCGCGCGATGCCTGCCCCATTGATCCCGCCGCCCACGATGGCGAGGTCATAGTGCGAGGCGTCGGATGCGGGCATGCAGGAGGGGCGGCGCGGCAACGCCGATTCTACCGCAGCCCCTTGCCGCCGTTCTGCGTTACCATTTCCGCTTGAGCGCGACCGCCCTTGGCCCGAGCATTCGCATGAACATCTCACCCGAAATCGCCGCCATCGTCCCCGAGATGAAAGAATGGCGACACCATATCCACGCCCACCCCGAAACCGCGTTCGAAGAGCAGGCAACGGCTGCATTCGTCGCCGACAAGCTCGAATCGTTCGGCCTCGAGGTGCACCGAGGATTAGCGAAAACGGGTGTCGTGGGCGTGCTCCGCCACGGCAGCGGCAGCGATGCCATCGGCCTGCGCGCCGATCTCGACGCACTCCACATCCTGGAGCGCTCCGGCGTACCGTACGCTTCGCGCAACCAGGGCCGGATGCACGCCTGCGGCCACGACGGTCACACGACGATGCTGCTCGGCGCGGCGCGCGCGCTGACGCGGCGGAAGAAATTCGACGGCACCGTGTACTTCATCTTCCAGCCGGCTGAGGAGAACGAAGGCGGCGGCAGGATGATGGTCGAGGAGGGATTGTTCGAGCGCTTCCCGATGCGCGCAGTGTACGGCATGCACAACTGGCCGCGCCTGCCCGCCGGGAGCTTCGCGATGCGCGCGGGTCCGTTGATGGGCGCCTACGACATCTTTGAGATCGTCGCGACCGGCAAGGGAGCGCACGCGGCGATGGCGTATGCGGGCAAGGACCCGATGCTGTTTGTGGCCCACGCGATCACCGCGCTGCAGACGATTGTTGCGCGCAACCTGCATCCGCAGGATGCCGGCGTCGTCACCGTGACGCAGGTGCATGGCGGCGACACGTGGAACGTCATCCCGCAGGAAGTCGTGCTCCGCGGCACCGTGCGAACGTTCAAGCGCGAGGTCCAGGATCTGATCGAGCAGCGAATGCGCGGCATCGTCGCCGGCGTGGCCGCGACCTTTGACATGAGCGCGACCGTCCGCTACGAGCGGCGCTATCCGGCGACCGTCAACAGCGAAGTCGAAACGCGGCACGCCATCGCGGCCGCGAGCGCGGTCGTCGGCGCCGGGAACGTCGACACCGACCCGACGCCGGAGATGGGCAGCGAGGACTTCGCGTTCATGCTGCAGGCCAGGCCCGGCTGCTACGTCTGGCTCGGCGCGGGCGACGGTGCCGACACGCCGAACATCCACAGCCCTCAATACGACTTCAACGACGAGGTGCTGCCGATCGGCGCGAGCTACTGGGTCACGCTCGCCGAGCAGCAGCTCGCGGCGTGAGCCCGCAGCGAGGGGATCGCGCGTGGCGGGTAGCGGCGCGAGCAGCGAGAGGGGACCCGCAAGCGGCTGGTCGCTTGCGGGGGTCGAGCGTCCGCGAGTCGCCGCACGAGGCCGACGCAATACGTTACGCTTCACGTCAACCGAACGAGGAGGCCGAGGACGCAGCGGCCGACACGCCACCGAGCGCCGTGCTCTGAGCGACTGAGGAGGCCGCAGGCTGACGCAGGAGCTGTGCGCGGACCGTCTACGTGCGGCTGGCGGGGCCTTACGGTCTATCGCAACGGCCGAATAACCGCGGCCGCGGCGCAGCCGGCGGATTGCCGCGAGCTGTGCCAACGCGCCGGCAAGCTCGCCCTCGGCCTTGGCGATCTCCTCTTTCGACGTCTTGTTCTGCATCGCGTCTTCCGCCGCTTGCTTGGCCTGAAGCGCCTTGGCCTCGTCGAGGTCGTGCGCGCGGATCGCGGTATCGGAGAGCACGGTCACCACATCGGGCTGCACTTCGAGGAAGCCGCCCTGCACGAAGACGATCGTTTCGTCCTCTTGCCCCGGAACCTTGATGCGCACCGCGCCCGGCTTGATCTGCGTGATCAGCGGCGCGTGCTTCGGGTAGATGCCGAGCTCACCCATGACACCGGGCAGCACGACGAATTCCGCTTCGCCGGAGTAGATCGACTCTTCGGCGCTGACGACGTCGACGTGGATGGTGTGGGCCATTTCGGAACTAGGTTAGGAAGTAAGAAGGTAAGAAAGTGAGAAAGTCGCGTTGTCGGTGCGGGGTGTCCTTACTCGCTCTCTCATTTTTTTCACTTCCTTACTGTAGTGTCTTCGCCTTTTCGACCGCTTCTTCGATGCCGCCGATCATGTAGAACGCCTGCTCCGGCAGGTGATCGTACTCGCCGTCGACAATCGCCTTGAAACCGCGAATGGTGTCCTTGAGGGCGACGTATTTGCCCGGCGTCCCGGTGAATGTTTCGGCGACGTGGAACGGTTGCGACAGGAAGCGCTGGATCTTGCGCGCGCGTGCGACGACGAGCTTGTCTTCGGGGGAAAGCTCGTCCATTCCGAGAATCGCGATGATGTCGCGCAGCTCCTTGTAGCGTTGCAGCGTCTGCTGCACGCGGCGAGCCACCGTGTAATGTTCCTCTCCGACGACGTGCGGGTCGAGCTGGCGCGACGTCGAATCGAGCGGATCCACCGCCGGATAGATGCCGAGCGACGCGATATCGCGGGAGAGCACGATAGTCGAGTCGAGGTGGCCGAAGGTCGTCGCCGGAGAGGGGTCGGTCAGGTCGTCGGCCGGCACGTACACCGCCTGGATCGACGTGATCGACCCGGTCTTGGTCGACGTGATGCGTTCCTGCAGTTCCCCCATCTCCGCAGCCAGCGTCGGCTGGTAGCCCACCGCCGAGGGCATCCGCCCGAGGAGCGCTGAAACTTCGGTCCCCGCCAGCGTGTAGCGATAGATGTTGTCGATGAACAGCAGCACATCGCGGCCCTCGTCGCGGAAGTATTCGGCCATGGTCAGGCCGGTGAGCGCAACGCGCAAACGATTGCCCGGCGGCTCGTTCATCTGCCCATAGACCATCGCAACCTTCGACTCCGGCAGGTTGTCGAGCTTGATGACCCCGGCTTCCCTCATCTCGTGGTAGAAGTCGTTTCCCTCGCGGGTGCGCTCGCCCACGCCGGCGAATACCGACAGGCCCGAGTGCTGCGTCGCGATGTTGTTAATGAGCTCGAGCATGGCGACCGTCTTGCCCACACCGGCGCCGCCGAACAGGCCCACCTTGCCACCCTTGGCGAAGGGGCAGACGAGATCGATCACCTTGATGCCGGTTTCGAGGAGCTCGGTCGACGGCGACAGCTCCTCGAACATCGGTGCATCGCGGTGGATCGGCATGGTCTGCTCGGCATTCACCGGGCCCCGTTCGTCGATCGGCCTCCCGAGCACGTCCATGATTCGGCCGAGCGTACTCGGGCCCACCGGCACCGAGATGCCGGCGCCGGTGTTCTTCGCCTTCATGCCGCGACGGAGCCCGTCGGCCGAGCCGAGGCAAATCGTGCGGACGACGCCATCGCCGAGCTGCTGCTGCACTTCCAGTGTTAGCTCTGTGCCCGCAAGGGTGAGGGCGTCATAGATGTTCGGCAGGTGGTCGCGCGCGAATTCGACGTCGATCACCGCGCCGATGCACTGGACAATCGTTCCTTCGCTCATGGACATTTCCTTCACTTCGAAATCGGGCCTTCAGACCGCTGCCGCGCCTCCGACGATCTCGGAGAGCTCCTTGGTTATCAAGGCCTGGCGCGTCTTGTTGTAGATCAACTGCAGCTCGTCGATAATCGTCTCTGCATTGTCGGACGCGGCTTTCATCGCCACCATTCGCGCACTCTGCTCCGACGCCATGTGCTCGTTGACCGCCTGGTAAATGACCGCTTCGATGTAACGCGTCAGCAGCCCGTCGAGCACGGTCTTCGCGTCCGGCTCGTAGATGTAGTCCCACGGGTATTCGCGCTTGTCGGTGTCCTCACCGAGGTCGGCGATCGGCAGGATCTGGCCCTCAAAAGGCGTCTGCTTCATCGTGTTCTCGAACCGCGTCGTGACGATGTGTAGCTCGTCGATCTTGCCGTCTATGTACTCGTCGAGTTGCACCTTCACCGGACCGATCAGCTTTTCGAGATGCGGCCGGTCGCCAAGGTTGACGATCTGCGAGACGACGTTCGCTTTGAGCCGTTGCATGAATCCCAGGCCCTTGTTGCCGATCGCGGTGACATGCACGCCAATGCCCTTGGTCTGCCAGTCCTTGATCTTGGACAGCGCGAGACGCAGCGCATTGGTGTTCAGGCCGCCGCACAGTCCCTTGTCCGAGGTGACGACGATCAAGCCGACGTTCCTCACCTCCGGCCGCTTCACCACGAATGCGTGCCGGTACTCGGGAGTCGCTTGCGCGAGATGCCGCGCGATCGCCAGCATGCGAGCCCCGTAGGGCCGCGACGCGCGCATCCGGTCCTGCGCCTTTTTCATCTTCGAGGCCGCGACCATCTCCATCGCCTTGGTGATCTTGCGCGTGCTTTGCACGCTCTTGATCTTGTTGCGGATTTCTTTCGAGCCGGCCATCGCGGTCGATCCTCAGTAGGTGCCGTTCTTCTTGAAGTCCTCGATAGCCGCCGCCAGCTGCTTCTCGCCGTCGGCATCGAGATCCTTGGTGGACTCGATCTTGCCGACAAGCGCAGCGTATTTGCTCTTCATGTACGCGCGCATGGCCGTTTCGAAGGCCAGCGCCTTCTCCACCGGAACATCGTCGTAATACCCTTTGTTGACCGTGAACAGCGTCAGCGCTTGGTCGGCGACCGACAGCGGCGAGTATTGCGGCTGCTTCATCAACTCGGTGACCCGCCGGCCGCGATCGAGTTGCTTGCGCGTCGCCTCATCAAGGTCGGACGCGAATTGCGCGAACGCGGCGAGCTCGCGATATTGCGCGAGCGAGAGACGCACGCCGCCCCCGAGCTTCTTGATCACCTTGGTCTGCGCCGCGCCGCCCACGCGCGACACCGAGATGCCTGCGTTGATCGCCGGCCGGATGCCGGCGTTGAAGAGGTCGGTCTCGAGGAAGATCTGGCCGTCGGTGATCGAAATAACGTTGGTCGGCACGAACGCCGTTACGTCACCGGCCTGCGTCTCGATGATCGGCAGCGCCGTCAGCGAGCCGGTCTTGCCCTTGACCGCGCCCTTGGTGAATTTCTCCACGTACTCTTCGTTGACGCGCGCGGCGCGCTCCAGCAGGCGCGAGTGCAGATAGAACACGTCGCCGGGATACGCTTCGCGGCCAGGCGGCCGGCGCAGGAGCAACGAGATCTGGCGATACGCCCACGCCTGCTTGGTCAGGTCGTCGTAGATGATGAGCGCGTCCTGGCCGCGGTCGCGGAAATACTCGCCCATGGTGCAGCCGGAGTAAGGCGCGATGTACTGCATCGCCGCCGATTCCGACGCCGACGCCGCGACGACTATGCTGTACGCCATCGCCCCGGTTTCCTCGAGTCTCTTCACCACGTTCACGATCGACGACGCCTTCTGGCCGATCGCGACGTAGATGCAG
>JBGPYP010000229.1:0-4298 GCA_041493285.1 Casimicrobiaceae bacterium | reverse complement strand
GACGGAGACAACGTCGACGGCGCGATCGCGGCCTTCAAGCGCGCCATGGAGCTCGACCCGCTGGCGGCGGACATCGTCTCGGAGTTGGCGGCGCTCTACATGCAGCAGAACCGCGCCGAGGACGCCATCGCGACGGCGGAGCAGGCGCTGAAGGTTGCGCCGGCCAATCGCGATGCGCACCGCGTGCTCGGGCTTGTCTACGCGGCGCTGTCCGAACCCCGACGCCCCAACGCGCCGCGTCCGCCGGCCGGCGGCGACAGACCCGAGGACATCGTCGCGAAGGCGATACCGCATCTCGAACAGGCGATCGATCGGCCGATCGGCGACCCGGATTCGACCGTGCGTGCCACGCTCGCGCGGCTGTACGTCCGCGCCAGCTCGTACGACAAAGCGATTGCGCTCCTCACCGACCTGGTCAACCAGGAGCCGGGCTGGCAGGATGGGCCGCAGCTGCTGGTCGAAGCGTATGCCGGCGCGGGCCGGAACGCTGACGCCATGCGATGGCTCGAGCAGGCGGCCCCTTCCTCCCCGCGGCTCTATTCGATGCTGGCCGATCTCTACGAGCGCGAGCGCCGGTGGAAAGATGCCGCCGACACGTATGTGCTGGCGCTCCAAGCCACGCCGCGCAGCTCCGAGCTGAAGACACGGTACGCCACGGCGCTGCTGAATGGCGGCGGGCGCGAGGCGATTGGCAAAGCGCGTGATGTCCTGAACGACGTGCTGTCGTCGCGCGCCAACGACGCGCGCGCGTTGTATCTGTTGTCGCAGGCCGAGCGGCGGCTTGGCGATCTCAACGCGGCGGAGGCGACGGCCCGACGCCTGATCGCGCAGAACATCAGGAGTCCGTGGGGCTTCTACGCCCTGAGCGAAGCGCTCGAAGAGCACCGGCAATATCAAGGCGTCGTCGACGCGCTGTCGCCCGCGGTCGACCGGTTCCGCTCGCCCGGCAACGTCGGCCCGGCATTCGAGCTCGGCCTCCTGCTGCCGCATCTGGGGTTCGCGTATCAGGGGCTCGGGCAGTTTGACAAAGCGATTGCGGCGTTCGACGAAGCGCATCGCCTCGTGCCCGACGATGCCGCCATCACCGGTTACTTGATTGAAGCCAACCTCGCGGCGAAGAAATACTCGGCGGCCGTCGATCTCGCCCGTCTGGCGCGCAGCCAGAACCCGAACGACCTGCGGCTCGCGCGCCTCGACGCGCAAGCGCTGCGGCTGAGCGGGAAACCCGATCAGGCCGTCGCCGTACTGCAGGACGCGGTGAAGAAGCACGCCGACGAACCGATGGCGTATGTCGGGCTCGCGCAGATCTATTCGGACACCAGCCACGGCGCCGAAGCGGTGAAAGTGCTGCAAGACGCACAAGCGAAGTTCCCCGCCGACGTGACGATTGCCTTCGAGCTCGGCAGTGTGTTCGACAAGCAGAAGCGGTTTCCGGACGCCGAGGCGGCATTTCACCGGGTACTCGCGCGGGAGCCGGACAATGCGGCGGCGCTCAATTACCTTGGCTACATGCTGGCCGAACGAGGCGAGCGCCTGAACGAATCGATCGGCTACGTCAAACGGGCGCTCGAGATCGAGCCCGACAACGGGTCGTTTCTCGACAGCCTCGGCTGGGCCTACTACAAGTCCAATAAGGTCGATCTGGCCGTCGCCAACCTGCAGCGGGCGGCCGAGCAGCTCAAGACCAATTCGGTGGTTCAGGACCATTACGGCGACGTCCTGGTCAAGCTGAGGCGCTACGACGAGGCGATTGCGGCCTGGACGCGGGCGCTGGCGGGCGACAGCGACTCGATCGATCGTGGAGGGATCGACAAGAAGATTCGCGCAGCGAAGCAAAAGCTCGGAAAAAAATGACGGCGCGCCCTTCGACGGGCTCGAGTTGCGCGCCTTCGATGGGCTCTGGGCAAGCGCTGATGGCGTTGGTCGCCGCCGTGTCTATCTCCTGCGGCGCGCCGCTCATGAAGTTGCCGTCCGGACCGGGCGCGCCCGCGCCCGACGCCGCCGATCTCCTCGCGCAAGCGACGAGCGTCTGCCGCGGCGTTCGCACCATCACCGCTGAAATCGCCGTGAGCGGATCGGTCGGCGGCCGCAGCACGCGCGGCCGTCTGTCGGCCGGCCTGGCCGCCCCGGCGTCGGCGCGGCTCGAGGCGTTCTCGCCCTTCGGTCAACCCCTCTTTATTTTCGCCGCGACCGGCAACGACGCGACGCTGCTGTTGCCGCACGATGCGCGAGCACTGGAACACGGTGCTCCCGACGCGGTGCTCGAAGCCATCGCCGGCGTGCCGCTCGGCGCTGAGGAGCTGCGGGCGACGCTCACAGCGTGCACGACGGGTGTGGCCGACGCGACCCGCGCGCGTCAGCTTGGCGACCTGTGGCGCGCCGTGCCGGTCGGCGCGGGCGACGAGATGTACCTTCATCGCGACAGCGCCTCGGCGAGGTGGCGCCTGGTCGCTGCGGTCCGTCACGCCGCGCTCGAGCGCGGCTGGCGCGCGGAGTACGGCGATTTCCAGAACGATCTGCCGCGCACGGTGCGCGTGACGAGCGAGTCGGCCGGGCCGTCGGGATTCGATCTACGGCTGGCGCTGTCGCAGGTCGAGACCAACGTGCTGCTCGACACCGACGTGTTTCGCATCCAGATCCCAACGTCGGCGACCGCAATCACTCTCGAAGAGTTGAATCAGGCTGGTCCGCTCGCGGAGAAGCCGCCGAACGCCCATGCCCGCTAAGCGGAACGTCCGAGTCCGCGCCTTCGCGAAGATCAATCTCACCCTGCGGATCCTTGGCGTGAGGGCCGACGGGTATCACGAGCTTCGGACCACTTTTCAGTCGATCGCGCTGCACGACACGCTGACGTTCATCGCGGCACCAGGGGCGTTCCGCATCGAGTGCGACGACCCCGCGTGTCCGACCGATCGGAGCAATCTCGTCTGGCACGCGGCGGAGCGGATGTGGCGGGCCGCGGGTCGCCGTGGGGCGCCGCGCGATCTGGTGGTCCGTGTCGAGAAGCGCATTCCGCTGCAAGCGGGACTGGGCGGTGGCAGCAGCGACGCGGCCGCGACGCTGCGCGCGCTGGAGGCGTTGTGGCGCGTGGAGATACCGCGCGACCAGATGCGATCGATCGCGTCGGAGCTTGGCGCCGACGTGCCGTTTTTTTTCGAAGGCGGCACGGCGCTCGGCGTCGAGCACGGCGACGTGCTGTTTCCGCTGCTCGATGCGCCCGCGTCGTGGGTGGTGCTCGTGATGCCCGGGTTTGGCGTGAGCACTCGTGAGGCGTACGGGTGGTTCGACGAGGATCGCAGGGCTAAAGTCCTGCGCCACGATCGCAGGGCTAAAGTCCTGCGCCACGAAGAAAAGATATGGGGCGCTGCGCGCTCAGGAAATGATCTACAGACACCTGTTTCGCGGCGTCATCCGGAAATCGCGCGCCTTGTCGGCGCGCTGCGGCGGCTGGGCGCGTCGCATGCAGCGCTTTCGGGCAGCGGCTCGGCCGTGTTTGGCCTGTTCGGCACCCGCGTCGCCGCTGCCGCCGCCGCACGTGCGGCCGCCGGCCGGAACCGCCGGACGCTGGTGACGCGCACGCTCGACCGTACCAGATATGCGCGGCTCGCGCGTCCAGGGTCCGGCTAAAGCCGGACATCACGACTGGTCACGCCTTCAACCCGCACACGCGCGCACCAAAAGCTCTACCACGGTGGTCACCGACACAAACGGAGATCACGGTTCTTTCCTTTACGAGATCGGTGGCCTCCCGTTCTTTCTTCCGTGTCCTCCGTGGTGGTGCTTTTACAACTTGCCGCTGAAAGAACCCATCGTATACACTTACCGTTTGCGCCAGGTGGTTCAGCCCACTCCTGAGGTCAGCTTCTTTCAAATCCGCCGAGAGGGTGCCCGATCGAAGCATGGTCGGACCTGCGCAGGCATGATGGGGCGTGGCCAAGCGGTAAGGCGCGGGACTTTGGATCCCGTATTCGAAGGTTCGAATCCTTCCGCCCCAGCCAAATCGCGAGGCTGCAGGTGACGGGTGAGCCCTCGATGGCAACCGGGTTCGGCGAATTGAAACTGTTTGCGGGCAGCGCCCATCCCGACCTGGCGCGCGAGATTGCGGCGTTTCTCGGCATCCAACCGGGCCAGGCGCGGCTGCGGCGGTTCCCCGACACGGAAGTCTCGTTCCAGATCGACGAGAACATCCGCGGCACCGACGTGTTCGTCGTGCAGCCGACCTGTGCGCCGGTCGATCAGCACATCATGGAGATGCTGATCATGATCGACGCGTTCCGCCGCTCGTCGGCGGCGCGCAT
>JBGPYP010000240.1:0-4180 GCA_041493285.1 Casimicrobiaceae bacterium | reverse complement strand
CGATCATGGCCAAGAAGATCAAGCCGGGCGACGTGATCGTCATCCGCTACGAAGGGCCGAAGGGCGGTCCCGGCATGCAGGAGATGCTCGCGCCCACGTCGGCATTGATCGGGCAGGGCTTGGGCGAATCGGTCGGCCTGATCACCGACGGGCGCTTTTCCGGTGGTACCTGGGGCATGGTCGTCGGACACGTCGCGCCCGAGGCGTACGTCGGCGGAACGATCGCACTGGTGCAAGAGGGCGATTCGATCACCATCGATGCGAACAAGCTGCTCGTGCAACTGAACGTCGACGACGCGGAGCTCGCGCGCCGCCGCGCGCGCTGGAACCCGCCCGCTCCACGCTACACACGCGGCGTGCTGGCGAAATACATGAAGCTCGTCTCGACGGCGAGCCTGGGCGCGATCACCGATCGTGGCGTGTGAGCGCCCGGAGGCAACAGCCATGCGGCGGGCGCCAAGGTCAATGCCGTGCATGTCACCGCGTCTACCCTCGCCGTCGCCGCTTCCGGCGCCGAGGCACGGATGACACGGCGGCACTCGCCTGTTTACGATACGAGGCTGCCGCCCCGCGGCTCGCCCCGGCGCGCGAATAGCCGCACGATATCCGTTCCCGGTGGTCAAATATCGGAGGACCCGATGTACCCATCCAGCATCCGTTCGCACTCCATCGCCGCCGCGTGCGTCCTCGCCCTTGCCGCCATCCCCGGTTGCGCCTCGGCACCGGTCGGCTTGCCGGTCGACGCGCCGCGGTTAGTCGTGGGCGACCGCTGGCAATATCGCGTCACCGACAATCTGCGTCGTGGCATCGTTTCGCAACTCGATGCGGAGGTGATCGCCGTCGCCGGCGGCTCGGCCAGAATACGCATCGACTACGCGGACACCAGCGGCCGCACCGAATGGATCGATGAAGTCGACGGCCAGGGCGGGCTCCGCGCGGGAACCCTTTGGCGCGAGCCGCCGCGGTCGTTCAATCCGCCGGCGCGGCTCCTCGCGTTTCCTCTCGATCAGGGCAAGACCTGGCGGCAGGTGATCGATACGCTGAGGAAGGACACGGAGCTCACGGACCAGATCCTGATTTACGGCAAGGTCGACGGCCGTAATGCGACGACGGTTCCCGCCGGCGGCTACGATGCCGTCTACGTCTATCGCATCGTGCAGCTCGACGACGAGGAGTTCTGGCGCACGCGGACCACGCGCCGCGACGCCGTATGGTATGCGCCGGAGGTCAAGGCGCCAGTGCGGGAGGCGCGCGAGGCGGAGTACACGGAAAAGGGCGGCGGGCCCGACATGACGACGATTCGCACCGAATCGACGCTGATCGAGCTGATGTCGTTCCGGCCGGGAAAGTAGGGTCAGACTCGACTTTCGCCGCAATCTGCACCGTCGTAGCTTAAACCCGGAAAGTCGAATCTGACCCTAAGCCGAGCCGCTGCCAGATGATCGTCGTCAGGCTCGCCTGGTTGAGCGTGTAGAAGTGCAGCCCCGGCGCGCCGTGCGCCAGGAGGTCGTCGCATAGATCGGTGACGACATCGAGCCCGAACGCGCGGATCGACGCCGTATCGTCGCCGAAGCTCTCCAGCTTGCGCCGGATCCAGCGCGGGATTTCCGTGCCGCACGCATCCGAGAAGCGCGCCAGCTTGGAAAAGCTCAAGATCGGCATGATGCCGGGGACGATCGGCACCTCGATCCCCGCGGCGATCGCTTCGTCGACGAAATGATAGTAACCGTCGGCGTTGAAGAAATACTGCGTTATCGCCGAGTCGGCTCCCGCGTCGATCTTGCGCTTGAAGTTGCCGAGATCCTCGCCCGGGGTCCGCGCCTGGGGGTGATACTCCGGATACGCTGCGACCTCGATGTGGAACCAGTCGCCGGTCGTCGCGCGGATAAACTCGACCAGCTCGTTGGCGTATCGAAACTCGCCGACGTCGGCGCTGCCCGAGGGCAGGTCGCCGCGCAGCGCCACGAGATGCCCGATCCCGTGCTCGCGATATGTCGCCAGCGTCGCGCGTACGCTCTCCCGTGTCGAGCCGATGCATGAGATATGCGGCGCGGCGCGCTGCCCCGACGCCTGGATCTCCAGCACCGCGGCGAGTGTGCGGTCGCGCGTCGAGCCGCCGGCGCCGTACGTCACCGAGAAGAACTTCGGCCCGAGCTGGGCGAGCTGCTCGCGTGCGGCGCGCAACTTCGCCACGCCCTCCGGCGTCGCGGGCGGGAAAAATTCGAAACTGAAGATGCGGTCCGCGCTTTCGGCCATCGGCGGGCGGGGTCAGTTGCGCTTCTGGAGCAGCAGCGCGGAAAGCGCCCAGGAAATGATGCTGTACAGGATCGCGCCGAAGACCGCCGACCAGAACCCGGCGACGTGGAAACCCTGAACGAACGAGCCGACGAACCAGAACAGTAGGCCGTTGATCACAAAGATGAAAAGTCCGAGCGTGAGCAGCGTCGCGGGCAGCGTGAGCAGGATCAACAGCGGCCGGATGAACGTATTGATCAGGCCGAGCAGAAGCGCCGCGATGAGCGCCGTGGGGATCGAGTCCACGGTGATCGAGGCCATCAGATACGGCAGCGCGAGGAGCGCCGCCGCGTTGATCAGCCACACGAGCAACAGTCTCATCCTCGTCACTCCTTCCTGCGCGCGCGTCAGCGCGCGCCGCCGCAAAACGGCTTGACCGCCGCGTACAAGGTCGCGTTGACGGGCGCCGCCAGCCCGGCCTCCTTCGCCATCCGCGCCACCTCACCCGACAACCACGGCGCTTCGAGGCGGTTGCCGGCGACGAGGTCGTTCAGCATCGACGATTTCATCTCCGCAGGCAAGCCGTCGGCGAAAACCATCTGCTGCGCGACGAACGCGTCGGCGAGTGCGATGCCGCGCGCGCGGCCCACCGCACACGCTTCCCGCATCGCCGCCTCGAGGACCGCCCGCAGGTCGGGATCGCTTCGGATCGCGCCGATTGGCTGGCGCGTGGCGCCGGTCACGCCGGACATGGCGGCGAGGAACACGAACTTCTCCCACAGCACGCGGCGGATGTCGGCGACGAGTTCCGCGTCGATGCCCGCGCCGGCGCACGCGTCGAGGAAGCTCCGCGCGGCGGCCTCCTGCCCGCGCAGCACCGCTCCGAAGCGCAGTCGCGCCATCTGCCCCATATGCGCGATCACGCCCGGCTCGGCGATGGTAGCGGCGATATGCGCGACGCCGCCCATCACCTGCGGCGCGCCGACCACTGCGCCGATGCGCTCGATGCTCTCGACACCGTTCTGGAACGGGATCACGACACCGCCGCCGGCGAGCAGCGGCCGGATCGCGTCGGCGGCCGACTCGGTGTCCCAGAGCTTGACCGCGAACAGCACCACGTCGAACCAGCCGAGCGATGTCGGGTCGTCGCTCACCGTCGGCATATCCAGCCGGATATCGCCTGAAGCGCTGCGGACGGTAAGGCCGCGCTCGCGCATCGCCGCGAGATGCCGCCCGCGGGCGATGAACGCGACATCGTGCCCCGCCCGCGCCAGCCTCGCGCCAAAGTAGCCGCCGACTCCGCCGGCGCCCATTACCGCAATTCGCATCGTCATCTCCCCAAGCCGTCGGTTCGGGTCGCGGCTTCGCGCCCTGGCCTTGGAACGCGCGATGAGTCAACTCACTCGCGGCGGCGGCTCGTGAGCTTACGAACTCGACAACGTTGGAGTGTCTGGTATCGGAGTGTCTAGTACCGGTAGGTCTCGGCTTTGTAAGGGCCGCGGACGTGCACGCCGATGTAGCGGGCCTGCTTGTCGGAAAGCTCGGTGAGCATCGCGTCGAGCTTCTTGAGCTGCAGCCGCGCGACCTTTTCGTCAAGGTGCTTGGGCAGGACGTAGACACCCACTGGATATTTCTTGCCGCCGGACTGCGCGTCGCTCCACAGCTCGATCTGCGCCATCACCTGGTTGGTGAACGAGCTCGACATCACGTAGCTCGGATGCCCGGTCGCGCAACCGAGGTTCACCAGCCGCCCTTCGGCGAGCAGGATGATGCGCTTGCCGTCGGGGAAGACGACGTGATCGACCTGCGGCTTGATGTTCTCCCACGTGTACGCCTTCAGCGCAGCGACGTCGATCTCGTTGTCGAAGTGGCCGATGTTGCACACGATCGCATTGTTCTTCATCCGCCGCATGTGGTCGTGAGTGATCACGTCGATGTTGCCGGT
>JBGPYP010000339.1:0-2872 GCA_041493285.1 Casimicrobiaceae bacterium | reverse complement strand
CTCGAATTGCCGACGTTCGACCCGCTGGCCGTGCTCTGGCAGTTCTATTTCGCCCCGCCGGACCAGGACGAGGCGCAGTTCAACGTCGCGACGACGCGACGCGTCTTCCATTCGCGGTTCCGCCGCGTGGGCGTGGAGACCGTGCAACTGAGTTTCGGCGAGGTCGAGGCGCAAGTCTGGGAGCGCGCAGAGGGCGACGGCAACTTGACCGCGCGCGTCTGGCTCGCGCCCTCGCTGCATCACGTGATGGTGAAGATGCGGCTGTCCAACGGCCGGATCACCGGCGAGGCTCTGCTCGACAGCATCCGCGTCGACGAAATCGTCGCGCAGCGATGAGCGCCGCAGGGCCGCCCCAAGGCGCGAATTGCGCCCCCGCTCTTGGGGGCAGCGCAGCGGCCGAATTGGCCAATGAGGCCGCAAGCGTGAGGGTACACCCCTGAGCGTTCGCGCCCGCGAGCTCGCGGCGCTCGCCGACGCGCTCGCCGCGGTGTTACCGCTGGCAGCGCCGGCCGACGTCGCGCTGCGTGATTTCTTCCGCAACCATCGCCAGCTCGGGGTGCACGATCGCGCCTTCATCGCCGAGGGCGTGTTCGCGGCGCTGCGGCGGCTGCGCTCGCTCCGCGCGCACGCGGGCACGAGCGCGCCGCGGCCACTGGCCATCGCCGCGGTCATCCGCGAGCTGGGGTTGAGCGTACGCGAGCTCGAGCCCGCGCTGTCGGCCGACGAGCAGGTGTGGGTGCGCGAGTTCAAGGCGCGCAAGCCCGCGCTCGGTGCGGCCGAAGCCGCCGATCTGCCCGACTGGCTGTGGGACGCGCTGGGGGCCGCGCTGCCCGGGGAGCGCGACGCGCTCGCGCGGTCATGGCTCGCGCCGGCGCCGCTCGACTTGAGAGTCAATCCGCTCAAGACGACGCGCGAGCGGGCGCAAGCGGCGCTCGCCGTCGACGGCATCGCGGCGGCACCGACACCCTACTCGCCGTTGGGCCTGCGCGTGGCGGGGAAGCCCGCGTTGCAGCACCACCCGCTGTTCACGAGCGGTGCGATCGAGGTCCAGGACGAAGGCAGCCAGATCCTCTGCTATCTGGTCGCCCCTAAACGCAACGACATGGTGGTCGACTTCTGTGCCGGCGCCGGCGGGAAGACGCTCCTCCTGGGCGCGCTGATGCGCTCGCAGGGGCGCCTATACGCCTTCGACGTCTCGCCGCGACGGCTCGCCAACCTCAAGCCGCGACTCGCGCGCTCGGGCTTGTCGAACGTGCACCCGGTGCGCATCGAAGACGAGCGCGACCGGCACGTCAAGCGGCTCGCCGGGAAGATCGATCGCGTCCTCGTCGACGCGCCGTGCACCGGCTTCGGCACCTTGCGCCGCAATCCTGACCTCAAGTGGCGGCAGCCGCAGACCGTGGTTGCCGAGCTGGCCGTCAAACAAGCGCGCCTGCTCGCGGCCGCCGCGACGCTGGTCAAGCCCGGCGGACGGTTGGTGTACGCGACCTGCAGCGTGTTGCCCGAAGAGAACGAAGCGATCGTCGAAGGTTTTCTCGCGGCGCATGCGGGGTTCGCACTGGGCGACGCGGCCGCGGAGCTCGCGCGCGCGGGCATTGCGCTCGACACCGGGCGCACGCTGCACCTGTATCCGCATCGTCACGGTTGCGACGGATTTTTCGCTGCCGTGCTGGAGCGCGGGCGTTGAGCCGTCTGGTCTTCGTCGTGCGCACGCTCGGCGTCGCGTTGGCCATCGGGGTCATCGTCGCCACAGACGCCGCCGGCGCGCCGCGGAGCTATCCAGCGACGGGCAACGTGGAGCTTGGCTTCACGCCCGGCGACGCGGTCGACAATCTCATCATCGCCACGGTCGAGCAGGCGCAAAACGAGATCCTCGTCCACGCGTATACGTTCACGCATCGGCGGATCGCGCAGGCGCTGGTCGGCGCGAAGCGCCGCGGCGTCGCGGTGACCGTGCTGGCCGATCGCGAGCAGGCGCGCGCCGTGCCGCAGAACGTTCTGCGGCAACTGGTCGCCGGCGGCGTCGAGGTCTGGCTCGATGGCAACTTCCAGGCCGCGCACAACAAGGTCATCGTCGTCGATGCGGATCTACCTCACGCGACCACGATTACCGGCAGCTACAACTTCACGCTGGCGGCGCAGCGCAACAACGCCGAGAACGTTGTCGTGTTGCGTGACAATGCCGCGGTCGCACGGGCCTACCGCGATAACTGGCAGCGGCTCAAGGCCGCGGCGGTGCCCTGGTCGGAAGAGGCGGTGAAGTGACGCATTTGTCCAAGAGCGGGGGCGCGCAGCGACTCGCGATCGGAAACAAGTGCGTCATCCCGGGCGAGCGCGCAGCGCGAGTCCCCGGGATCCAAGTTGATCCGTCGTGGCGACGCCGAACTTGGACCCCGGCCTTCGCCGGGGCGACGAACTCGTTGGAATGACGGCGGTGCCGGCCTGCGCTGGGACGACAGCAACCTGGGTCCCGGGCTACACTTGGTGGGATGCTCGCGCCGTTGGAACTCGACCGGATACAGGAAGCTCTGCGTACACCTGCGGGGCTGCTCGACCTCGCCGCGGTCGTACTGTGTTTCGGCGCAGCATTCGCGGTTGATCGCCGCGTGCGGCCTTGGAGCGGCGCCGAATCGCGGCTGGCGAAGATCGGCGCAGGGAGCGTCAACCGGCTCATCTTCCCGCTCACCACGCTGCTGTTGTTGCTGGTCGCTCGCGGGGCGCTGCGCCATTGGCACGACCCGGCGTTCTTCGAGATCGCCGTTCCGCTCGCCATTGCGCTGGCACTGATCCGCGTCTTCGTCTACGGCCTGCACAACCTCTTCGGGCCGAGCCGCTGGCTGCCTGTTTCCGAGCGCGCGATCAGCTACACGAT
>JBGPYP010000210.1:0-4700 GCA_041493285.1 Casimicrobiaceae bacterium | reverse complement strand
TCGCCGCACCATCCCCTTGGCGCGAAGGGCGTGGGCGAGTCGGCGACAGTGGGCGCCCCGCCCGCGATAGTGAACGCCGTCGTGGATGCTCTCGCACATCTCGGTGTTCGGCACATTGAGATTCCGATCACGCCTGAGAAGGTGTGGCGGATCTTGAAGGACAAGGGGGTGGCCGAGTAGCGGCGTTGGGCTGGCGTGGTCGCTGAATCAGGGCCGGCACGCGCCGCGTAACGGGCTTGCTGCCGCCGGTCCGCCGGTCCGCCGGCCGCGACGCGTTCCTCTGCCCGCGGCGGCCCGCTAACTTGCCCGAGTGACCGCCCATCCGCTGCCCCATCTCGTACTGGTCAACCTCGGTACTCCGCGGGAGCCGAGTCCAGCCGCCGTACGCGAGTTCCTGGACGAGTTCCTCAGCGACCCCGCCGTCGTGGATCTGCCGCGGTGGCTGTGGCTGCCGATCCTCCACGGGATGGTGCTCCGCAAGCGCCCGGCGCGAGTCGCGGAGCTGTATGCGTCTATCTGGAGTGCAGGCGGCTCACCCCTGCGGGTAGCCACCGAACAGATCGTGGCCGGCGTGAGGGAGCGCGCCTCGGGGCGCTTCGGGGTGAGCGCGGCGTACCGCTACGGCGAACCCTCGCTCGACACGGTGATGCACGCTCTGGCCGGCGATGGCGCGGGGCCGGTGATCATCTCGCCGCTCTTTCCGCACCGCACCGACGCGACGACCGGGACGGCGTTCCGGCGCGCCCGCGAAGCCGCCGAGCGAGCAGGGATTGCCGACCGCTTGGTCGAGCGACTGATCCACCCCGCGGACCCGGGGTATGTGGAGGCGATGGCCGCGCAGTGGCGCCGCGCCGTCGCGGAGGCAGATCACGAGATCGAGCATCTCGTCGTCTCCTTTCACGGGATCCCGGTGCGGTACGACCGGCGGGAGGGCCGAGTGTACGTGCGTGACTGCGAAGCGACGACGCACGCCTTCCTGGAAGCGATCGGCTGGCCGCGCGCACGCGCGACGCTCGCCTACCAGTCGAAGTTCGGCCCCGAGCCGTGGCTCAAGCCGGCGACCGCCGACGTGCTCGAGGAGTTGCCGCGCCGCGGCGTGCGCCGCGTAGCGGTCATCACGCCGGGATTCCTCACCGAGGGGCTGGAGACGATCGAAGAGATCGGCATCCGCGGGCGCGAGTCGTTTCTCGAGGCTGGCGGCACACATTTCCTCCGCATCGGATCGGTCGAAGCGGAATCCGCATTTCTCGACGCGCTTGCGGCGCTCGCCGCAAGCTGACCGCGTTGTCGGGGATAAGCCGACCCCGTGTCGGAGTTTCTACGGAACTTTCGCGTCCATGACGAGACTGTGACACAGGCCGCTGGATGACTGCTAGAATGTCACGTGCAGTTTCTTTCTCGTCGCTCTCGACTGGCGGACGGAGGCGTGCATGCATCGCATAGGAGTGGTGGGGATCTTGTGGCGACACAGTCGGGCCGACGTGCTCGGCGCGTTCACGATTCCGCGCGAGGAACGCGAGGAGCGGGTGCCGATGCTTGCCGCGACGATCGGCGTCAGCGAGCTCGTCTACCTGGCGACGTGCAACCGCGTGGAGGTCGCGTTCGCGATCAATGGTTGAACACCGATGGCGGCGTGCCGGCGCCAGCTCTTCGCGGCGCTGGCGGGACGAGAGCCGCGCGCGGGCGAGGCCGAGCACACGCTTCGGATCTGGCAGGGTGAAGGCGCTGCCGAGCATCTCTTTCTGATGACGGCGGGGCTCGACTCGGCTCGCGTCGGCGAAAGCGAGATTGCGGGGCAGGTGCGCGAGGCCGTCGAGCAATCGCGGGCACTTGGCTTGGTCGGTCCGCGGCTTGACAAGGTGTTCGGCGAGGCGATGAAGGTCGCCAGGCAGGTGCGTCCGGTGACCGAAGGACGGATCGGCCGTGTCTCGCTGGCCGAGATCGCGCTGCGTCACGTGATCGAGCGGATCGAGCGCACGCCCGGGCGCGTCGCCCTCGTCGGCGTCTCGTCGATGACCGACCAGTGCGCGCGGGCACTCGCGGCGCGCGGCGTGCCCGTGATCATCGTCAACCGCACGCTCGAACGAGCGCAAGCACTGGCCGCCGAGGTGGGCGGCGAGAGCCGTGCACTCGACGCATTCCGTGCCGCCCCGGACGGCGTCGAGGCGATGGTCGTCGCCACGGGCGCGCGCGAGCCGGTGTTCTCGCGGGCCGACCTGGAGCGGATAGCGGCGCAGGCGCCCTCAGGCGAGTCGCCACTGGTGGTGGACCTGGCGGTGCCGGCGAACGTTGCGCCCGAGGATGCGGCCGCCGCCGACGTACCGCGGGTCGGGATGGACGAGATCAGCGAGGAGGCTGCGGCCGACCGTGGACGGCTCCTGATGGAATTCGCCGAGGCGCGAGCAATCGTGGACGAGGCGCTGACGGATCTGCGACGACACGCCGCTGAGCGACTCATCGGGCCGATGATCGGGCAGCTGCGCCTGCGCTACCGCCAGACGGCTCTGGAAGGGGTCGAGCGGCTGTTCAGGCGCGATCTCAGCGGCCTCGGCGAGACCGAGCGCGAAACGATTCGCCGATGGGCGGAAACGCTCGCGCGGCGGTTCGCCCACCTGCCGGCGGTGGGATTGCGCGATCTTGTCTTCCAGTCCGGGCCGAGTGCCGTGGAGGCGTTCTTCGCGAACAGCGAGCCGGATCTCGCTCGAGAGGTGCACGAGGCGGCGGAGCGCGCTGACGCGGGATTCCTCGAACCGACGGGAGACGAATCATGAAGTTGCGCATCGGCACGCGCGGGTCGCGAGCCCTCGCCCAGCCGGCGTGCTACGCGTGATGCGCTTTCGCGGCCCCTGGCATTCCACGCGCCCGCTGCAAATGGCGTTCATCGTGCTGCTCGCTGTGTGCAGCGCGCAAATCGCTTACTGGATGGCCGACGAGGTGCGCTACACCGCGCGCGTGCAGACGCGGCTGCGGGATGCGTACGAAGCGGACGCGGAGTCGGCTCGCGCATTGCTGCGTTCCGGTACCGCGTGGCGTCAAGTGGCGCTCATCTATCCCGAGATCGCGCTGTCGGCGGACTCGTCGACCGTACAGGTCGCGCCGGCTGTCCTTGCCGAACTGGAATCGTCACGATTCCATCGGCTCAATCGCTATGCGTGGGAAGGGGCCTTCTTCCTGGCGGTGCTGCTCGCGGCGATGGCAGTGGTGTACCGTGCGCTGCGCGAGGAGGCGGAGCTCCGGCAACGTCAGGAGAATTTCCTGGCCGCGGTGTCGCACGAGCTCAAGAGCCCGCTGGCGAGCCTGCGCCTCTCGGTGGAGACGCTGGCGATGCGCGATCCGCCGGCGGAGCGGCGGGCGGAATTGGTGCAGCGACTGCTCGCCGACCTCGGCCGCCTGCAGCGGATGATCGCGAACATCCTCGACACGTCGCGGCTGTCGGCCGCCGAGACGCGCGCAGCGCCGGAACGCGTCGCGCTCGCCGAGTCGGTGTCGTCCGTCGTCGACGAGTTGCGCGAGCACGCCGCGGAAAATGAAGTGGCGCTGGACACCGATGTCGCGGAGTCGCTCGTCATCTGGGCCGATCCCGAGGGCGTGCGGACGGTTCTGCGGAACCTCCTGCACAACGGCATCCGTGCGGCGAGCGGAGGTCGGCATGTCACAGTGCGGGGGTTCCGCACGGACGGCTGGGTGCAGCTCGAAGTCCGGGACGACGGCGTCGGGTTTCCGCCACACGAAGCGGCGCACCTGTTCGATAAATTCTATCGTGTGGACGGTGGCGAACCCGGGCGGGCGAGCGGGACCGGTCTCGGACTGTACCTCGTCTGGCGCTGTGTCAGCCTCGACGGAGGCCACGTGACCGGCGAGAGCGCGGGCCTCGGACGCGGCGCTTCCTTCACTGCGAGCTGGCCTGCGGCCACGGAACAAGCATCATGAGCAACCCAACGGCGCGCATCCTGTTGGTGGAGGACGAGGTCAACCTCGCCCGCGGAATTCGCGAGAATCTCGAGGCGGAGGGCTACGCGGTGGATGTCGTTGGCGACGGCCGGGTGGCGCTCGACAAGATCCGGCGCCAGGAGTACGGCCTCGTGATCCTCGACGTGATGCTTCCCGGAATGGATGGCTTCACCGTCTGCCAGACGGCGCGGCGCGAGGGGCGCGACACGCCCGTCCTGTTCCTGACGGCGAAGGGCGAAGGCCGCGATCGCATTCGCGGCCTCGAAGTGGGTGGTGATGACTACCTCCCGAAGCCGTTCCAGCTTCGCGAGCTGTTGCTCCGTGTCGCGGCGATCCTGCGCCGGCGCTCGCGCTACGACGCCATGACTGCGCTCGAGCCCGTCGCGCGCTTCGGCGGCAACGAATTTGACTTCCGGAGTTTCCGCGGCCGCTCGTTTGACGGCGGCGACCAGATCCTGACACAAAGGGAAGCGATGATCCTGAAAGTGCTGGTCGAGCGCGAAGGCGACGTGGTGTGGCGCGACGAGATCCTCGAGAAGGTCTGGGGCGACGACGTATTACCTTCGTCGCGCACGATTGACAACTTCATCGCGCGCTTGCGCAAGCGCTTCGAGCCCGACCCCGAGCGGCCGCGCTTCTTTCTCACGGTACGCGGCATCGGCTACCGGTTCGTCGCCGCGGGCGAGGAGACCGGGTCATGAACGACCGGCTGCTGCGTGCGTTGCGGAGTGAGCCAACAGATCGGCGAC
>JBGPYP010000133.1:0-7206 GCA_041493285.1 Casimicrobiaceae bacterium | reverse complement strand
CCTCACGCTGGCGCAGATCAAAGTGCTCGGCCGCAGCACGAAGGAAGCGCTTGAACGCGGTACAAAGCTGCTCGACCGCGTCGGGCTGATCGCGCAGAAGGACAAGTTTCCCGGGCAACTTTCAGGCGGCCAGCAGCAGCGCGTCGCGATCGCGCGCGCGCTGTCGATGGACCCGATCTGCATGCTGTTCGACGAGCCGACTTCCGCGCTCGACCCCGAGATGATCAACGAAGTCCTCGACGTGATGGTGCTGCTCGCGAAGGAAGGCATGACCATGATGGTCGTCACCCACGAGATGGGCTTCGCGCGCAAGGTTGCGCACCGCGTCATCTTCATGGATCAGGGCAAGATCGTCGAGGACGCGAAGACGGAGGACTTCTTCGGCAGCCCACGCTCCGAGCGCGCGCAACTGTTCCTGTCGAAGATCCTGGGGCACTGAAGACCGCAGCCATGATCGCGTTCACCGGCGCGCTGTTGCTCGTACTCGGTCTCGTCTCGGGGATTTTCCTGTTGCTCGCTCCGTTCGGCATCGGGCCCGCGTCGCCCGGGGTGACGACGTGGATCCTCTTTCCCGGGTTCACCATCGTCGGCTACATCCTGCTCGCCGCGTCAGCGCGCATCCCGCTGATCTCGGTGGCGTCGCGGCTGGCGGGCGCCTTGCTCCTGCTGCTGGCACTCGGCGCCGCGGCGGCGTTGTTTGCGATCGGCAATGCGCTGTTCCAGGCGACTGGCGACGCGCTGGGGCTGTGGTATGTCATGGGGCTCGGCCTCGTGCTGGGCGCGACCGGCTTCGCCATCGGCCGGGCCAGCGCCGATCCGGCGAAGGCGTAAGCGATCCGCCGCTCGACGCGACGGTGTGGTCGCCTGCGGGCGTCCTCCGCGGCCGGCGCCACGCAGCGTATAATCCCGCTTTACGTCCACCGTCGCATCGATGGCCGAGCTTCTTTCGCTCCGCGGGCGCAATGCCCTGTCGCCGTTTCGCCTCACCAAGCTGCTGTCGAACCTCGCGGGAAGTCGCGTCTCCGCCCTCACCGCGGATTTCTGGCACTTCGTCCAGACTGGACGTGACCTCACCGTGCCCGAGCGCGCAACGCTCGAGCGCATCTTGACCTACGGGCCGCACGGCCGCGAGCACGGCGACGGCGGTGAGCTGTTGCTCGTCGTTCCTCGTCCCGGCACGATCTCGCCGTGGGCGTCGAAGGCGACCGACATCGCCCACAACTGCGGACTGGCGGCGGTCTCGCGCATCGAGCGCGGGATCGCGTATCGTGTCGCGACGCGCGACGGCCGCCCGCTCGCGGGCGACGAGCGCGCGGCGCTGCTGCCGTACCTCCACGACCGGATGACCGAAGCGGTGTTTCCGTCGCTCGCCGATGGCGCGCGGCTGTTCAAGCACTTCGCGCCGCGGCCGCTGGAGACGATCGATCTCGAGCGATGCGGTCGAGCCGCCATCGAGCAGGCCAACGCCGCGCTGGGCCTCGCGCTGTCGCCCGACGAGATCGACTATCTCGCCGACCATTTCGGCCGCGCCGGTCGAGATCCGACCGACGTCGAATTGATGATGTTCGCGCAGGCGAACTCCGAGCATTGCCGGCACAAGATCTTCAACGCCGACTGGATCGTCGACGGAGTCACACAACCGAAGTCGCTGTTCGCGATGATCCGCCATACGCACGCGATGAGCCCGCAGGGAACGATCGTCGCCTATGCCGACAACGCAGCGGTGATGGAAGGCGCGACGGCGCGCCGTTTCTACCCGGATCCTGATGGGCGCTACGTCGCGCACGCCGAGACCACCCACATCCTGATGAAGGTGGAGACGCACAACCATCCGACGGCGATCGCGCCGTTTCCGGGTGCGGCGACAGGCTCCGGCGGCGAGATTCGCGACGAAGGCGCGACCGGCATCGGCGCCAGGCCGAAGGCGGGCCTCACAGGCTTCACCGTATCGCATCTGAAGATTCCCGGGCTGCCGCACCCGTGGGAAGTCGAGCACGGCAAACCGGACCGGATCGCCTCGGCGTTGCAGATCATGCTCGAAGGCCCGATCGGCGGCGCGTCGTTCAACAACGAGTTCGGGCGCCCGAATCTGCTCGGCTACTTCCGTACTTTCGAGCAGGACGTGGCCGGCGAAGTGCGCGGTTACCACAAGCCGATCATGATCGCCGGCGGGATCGGCAACATCGCCGCGCGCGACGCGCACAAGCGAGCGCTCCCCGACGGCGCGTTGATCGTCCAGCTCGGCGGTCCCGGAATGCTGATCGGGATGGGCGGCGGCGCGGCGTCGTCGATGGCGACGGGCGCCAACACCGCCGATCTCGATTTCGACTCGGTGCAACGCGGCAACGCCGAGATCCAGCGCCGGGCACAGGAAGTCATCGACCGCTGCTGGCAACTGGGCGAGAGCAACCCGGTCCTGTCGATCCACGACGTCGGCGCGGGCGGCCTGTCCAACGCGCTGCCCGAGCTCGTGCACAACGGCGGCAAGGGCGCGCGCCTCGATCTGCGCGCGATTCCCTCCGAAGAGCCCGGCATGTCGCCGCGCGAGATCTGGTGCAATGAAGCGCAGGAACGCTACGTGCTTGCGATCCGGCCGGAGTCGCTCGCGTCGTTCACGGCGATCTGCGAGCGCGAACGCTGTCCGTTCGCGGTGCTCGGGCGTGCGACGCCGGAACCACGCCTCGCCGTCGAGGATCCCGCCTTCGGCAACGTCCCCGTCGACATGGAGCTCTCGGTGCTGCTCGGCAAGCCGCCGAAGATGCTGCGCGACGTTGCGCACGTCGCACGCGAGCACACGGCGTTCGATCCGGATTCGGTCGACTTGCGCGACGCGGCATACCGCGTGCTACAGTTCCCGGCAGTCGCCGACAAGACCTTTCTTGTCACCATCGGCGACCGCACGGTCGGCGGCCTGTGCGCGCGCGATCCGATGATCGGTCCGTGGCAGGTGCCGGTCTCCGACGTCGCGGTGACGCTGATGGACTTCGACGGCTACGCGGGCGAGGCGATGGCGATGGGCGAGCGCACGCCGCTGGCGCTGATCGACGCGCCGGCGTCGGGGCGCATCGCGGTCGGCGAGGCGATCACGAATCTGGCCGCGGCGGGCATCCGGCGCTTGAGCGAGGTCAAGCTCTCGGCGAACTGGATGGCACCCGCGGGGCACCCGGGCGAGGACGCCGCGCTCTACGACACTGTGCGCGCGGTCGCGATGGAACTGTGCCCCGCGCTGGGCGTGAGCATTCCGGTCGGCAAGGACTCGATGTCGATGCGCACCACCTGGCGCGACGGCGACGAGGAACGCGCGGTGACCGCGCCGATCTCGCTCATCGTCTCCGCCTTCGCGCCGGTGCCCGACGCACGGCGCGTGCTGACGCCGCAACTGCGCTTCGATTGCGGCGCGACATTGCTAATGCTCGTCGATTTCGGCAACGGCCAGGATCGCCTCGGCGCGTCGGCGTTGGCGCAAGTCTATGATCGGCTGGGTGAGGTGGCGCCGGATCTCGACGATCCGGAGGCGCTCAAGGCGTTCTTCGCCACCGTGCAATCGCTGCACGCGCAGGGCCGGCTGCTCGCCTACCACGATCGCTCCGACGGAGGCTTGTTCGCGGCTCTCGTCGAGATGGCATTCGCGAGCCGCTGCGGGCTGGCGATCTCGCTCGACGAGCTGCCCGGCGCGCCGGTCGCCGCGCTGTTCAATGAGGAGCTGGGCGCCGTACTGCAGGTCAAGAGCGCGGACCGCCACGACGTCGTCGCGGCGTTCGAGGCTGGCGGCCTGCGCTGCGTGGCGGTCGGCGAGCCCGCTCAGGGCGGACGCATCCGCATCATGCGTGACGGCGGTTTGCTCTTCGACGAAGCGCGCACCGATTTACATCGCGCCTGGTCGAGCACCACGCACGCCATGCAGCGCCTGCGCGACAATCCGGAAGCGGCCGATCAGGAATACGAGCGCATCCTCGATTCCGGCGATCCGGGATTGTCACCACAGCTCACCTTCGATCCGGCGGAGAATATCGCGGCGCCGTTCATCGCGCGCGGCGCGCGTCCGCGGGTTGCGATCCTGCGCGAGCAGGGCGTGAACGGCCACATCGAAATGGCGGCGGCGTTCGAGCGCGCGGGCTTCGCCGCGTACGACGTGCACATGACCGACATCATCGGCGGTCGGACGCCGCTCGCCGGCTTCGGCGGCATCGTCGCCGGCGGCGGATTCTCCTACGGCGACGTGCTCGGCGCCGGCGAAGGCTGGGCGAAATCGATCTTGTTCAACGCGCGGGCTCGCGACGAATTCGCGGCGTTCTTCGCTCGCGGCGACACCTTTGCGCTCGGTGTATGCAACGGCTGCCAGATGATGGGCAACCTGCACGAGCTGATTCCCGGATCCGATCATTGGCCGCATTTCGTGCGCAACAAGAGCGAGCAGTTCGAAGCGCGCTTGGTGCAGCTCACGGTCGAGCGTTCCCCGTCGTTTTTTTTCGCGGGCATGGAGGGCAGCCGCATTCCGGTCCCGCTGGCGCACGGCGAGGGCTACGCGGAGTTCCGCGACGCGGCGCAGCTCGCCGCGGCGGATGCGCTGGTCTCGCTGCGCTTCGTTGACCATCGCGGCGAGGCGACCGAGCGCTATCCTTACAATCCCAATGGCTCGCCGCGTGGAATTGCGGGGCTGACGACTGCCGACGGCCGGTTCACGATCCTGATGCCGCATCCGGAGCGCGTGTTCCGCACGGTGCAGATGTCGTGGCACCCGCGGGAGTGGGGCGAGGATTCGCCGTGGATGCGCATGTTCCGCAACGCGCGCATCTGGGTGGGGTAAGGCGTGCGGCGGCGCGGAGGAACGACGATGAGCGTACGCGTGTGGTCCATCAACGGGGTGACGCCGGTGGTCGATCCCACCGCGTTCGTGCACCCGAGCGCGGTGCTGATCGGCGACGTGCTGGTCGGCGCGGGCTGCTACGTCGGGCCGTCGGCGTCGCTGCGCGGCGACTTCGGGCGCATCGACGTGCGCGCCGGAGCCAATGTGCAGGACTGCTGCGTGATGCACGGTTTCCCCGGCACCGACACGGTGGTCGAGGAGGAGGCCCATATCGGCCACGGCGCGATCCTGCATGGCTGCATCGTCGGCAGGAACGCGCTGGTCGGCATGAACGCGGTGGTCAACGACAACGCGGTGATCGGCGAATCGGCGATCGTCGCCGCGATGGCGTTCGTCAAGGCGGGCATGATCGTGCCGGTGCGTACGCTGGTGGCGGGCGTCCCCGCCAAGGTGGTGCGCACGCTGACCGAGCAGGAATTGGTCTGGAAGATCGAGGCCACGCAGAGTTATCAGGAGCTGACGCGGCGGAGCCTCACCACCATGGTCGAAACCGTAGCGCTGAGTGCGGTCGAACCCGACCGTAAACGCATCGAGCTGCCGGAGCTGCTGCCACTCTCGACAACGAAGGCGAAGACGAAAATGCGCTAACCGCCTCCTAGGGCCGAATTCGTTCGGGCGCGGCGCGACGATGCACCGACGCGTGCGAATAAATTCGCACCGACGAAAAGCGCCGGGTTTAGCAGAGCCGCGCTGGGTCTCGTAGGGCCGAATTCATTCGGCCGCGACAAGCTCAGAAACCCGCCGCCTGACCGTCGCGACGCGGGTCGGATGCCGCGATGTAGCCGTCGTCGCTCCGTACGATCAACTGCCCGGCGCCGAAATCCATGTAAGCATCGGAGATCGACGCGAACCGGTGGCCCAGCGCCGCGAGCCCGTCGCGGGCCGAGGGCGCGACGCTGGATTCGACATCGAGTGAGAGCCCTTCGTTGACCTTCCAGCGCGGCGCATCGAGCACCGCCTGCGGCTGCTGGCGGTAGTCGAGCAGCCGCACCAGCGTCTGCACGTGGCCTTGCGGCTGAATCGCCCCGCCCATGACGCCCAGGCTCGCGTACGGCTTGCCGTCGCGCGTGACAAAGCCGGGAATGATGGTGTGAAACGGCCGCTTGCCCGGCCCGATGCGATTCGGGTGGCCGGGTTGCAGCGAGAACCCGGTGCCGCGGTTCTGCAGGCTGATCCCGGTACCGGGGACGACGATCCCCGAGCCGAAGCCCATGTAGTTCGACTGGATCAGCGACACCATCATGCCGCCCGCGTCCGCGGCGGTGAGATAGACGGTTCCGGCGCGAGGCGGGGTCCCGTGCTTGAAGTCTTGCGCGCGCTTGCGGTCGATCAGCCGGGCGCGGCTCGCGAGATACGCGCGATCGAGTATCTCTCCTGGCGTGAGGTCCATCGTTCGCGGATCGCCGACGTAGCGATAGAGGTCGGCGAAGGCGAGCTTCATCGCCTCGATCTCCAGGTGTTGCACCTCCGGCGAATCGACCGGCCGCGAGGAGAGATCGAAGTGCTCGAGGATGCCGAGCGCCATCAGCGCGGCGATGCCCTGACCGCTCGGCGGGATCTCGTGCACCGTGTAGCCCCGGTAGTCGAGCGCGATCGGCGCAACCCAGTCGCATGCGTGCGCTGCGAAATCGTCCAACGTATGCGCGCCGCCGTGCGCCTCGGCGTGCGCGATCATCGCCTCGGCCAGCTCGCCGCGATAGAACGCCTCGCCTTGGGTCGTGGCGATCTTGCCGAGCGAGGCGGCCATCCCGGGCGAGGCGAAAATCTCGCCGACGGCCGGCGCGCGGCCCCGCGGCAGGAAGTGCTCGGCGAATCCCGGCACGTCGCCCAAGATCGGTACGGCCTTCGCCCACTTGTCGGCGACGACGGGGCTCACCGCGTAGCCGTCGCGCGCGTAGCCGATCGCCGACGCGAACAGGTCCGCGAACGGCAGCTTGCCGTAGCGCTGCGACAGCGCGACCCAGCCGGAGACCGCGCCGGGAACGGTCACCGTGTCCCAGCCCGCGCGCGGCATCTCGCGATAGCGCGCGAAACGCTCCGGCGTCCACGCGGCGGGCGCGCGTCCGGAGGCGTTGAGGCCGGCAAGCTCGCGGCCGTCCCAGACGATGGCGAACAGATCGCTGCCCAAGCCGTTGCTGCACGGCTCGACGACGGTCAACGCGATCGCGGTCGCCAGCGCGGCGTCGACCGCGTTGCCGCCGGCGCGGAGGGTGGCGATGCCGGCTTGCGTGGCGAGCGGCTGCGAGGTCGCGACGACATTGCGCGCGAACACGGGCGAGCGGCGCGAGATGTAGGAGACGTTCCAGTCGAAGCTTGAACGAGAAGCCACTGCAGAATCT
>JBGPYP010000353.1:0-2626 GCA_041493285.1 Casimicrobiaceae bacterium | reverse complement strand
CTGCTCGATTGCGGCAGTCGCACGCATTCCTGGACGATCGCTGCGGCGCTCGCTGCGATCGCGCACGCCGGGCGCGGCGTGCTCGTCCTGCTGCACCGGCCGGAATCGGCGGCGGAGCTGCGGACGCGCGCGCTGACCGATCCACCGCCGACGGAAACCCGGGTCGATCTGCGCAACTACGGCATCGGCGCGCAGATCCTGCGCGATCTCAACGTCGGCAGGATGCGGCTGCTGGCACGCCCGCGGAAGATGCCCAGCATGACCGGCTTCGGTCTGGAGGTCACCAGTTACGTCGACGTCGAGGCCGCCGCCGAGCCGCCTCGCCGCTGACCGGCAATGCACCGCTCGCGACGGCCGCGCGCGGTCATACCCACCTGTTCCCATCCTGCATCCCGATCGCCATGGCTTTGCGCAGACTCGCCGTCAACACCCGCGCCGAACACATGCGCGTCGGCATCGTGCTGTCGCGCTTCAACCCGGATATCGGCGAGCTATTGCTCAAGGGCGCGGCGCGCGCGCTCGAGGAATCCGGCGTCGGCGAAGCGGCGATCGTCGTCACGGTGCCCGGCGCGCTGGAGTCGCCGCTCGCGCTGCAGCGCATGGCGCAGACGGGCGACTACGACGCGCTCGTCGTGCTGGGCGCGGTGATCCGGGGCGAGACGTATCACTTCGAAATCGTCGCCAACGAATCGGCGACCGGCGTGGCCAGCGTGCAGCTCGAGTTCGGCATTCCGATCGGCAACGGGATCCTGACCCCCGACACCGACGAGCAGGCGAAAGAGCGAGCCGAGGTAAAGGGCCGCGACGCGGTGCTGGCGGCGCTGGAGATGGCCAACCTGCTCGCCGTGATCGACGACGAGTGATGAAAAGCAGCCGTCGCCGCGCGCGCGAATTCGCCTTGCAGGGCCTGTATCAATGGTTGCTCTCGCGAACGCCACCGCCCGCGATCCGCGCGCAGCTTGCGGAAGCCGGCGGCTTCGCCAAGTGCGACACGGCGCTCTTCGACCGACTCTGGCAGGGTGTCACCGGCGAGTTCGACGCGCTCATCGCCGCACTCGCGCCGTATCTGGACCGCGTCCCCGAACAGGTCTCGCCAATCGAGAAGTGCGTGCTGGCGATCGGCGCGTGGGAATTGCTGCGCGCGCCCGAGATTCCCTACCGCGTGACGATCAACGAGGCGGTCGAGCTGGCCAAGGCGTACGGCGGCACCGACGGCCACAAGTACGTCAACGGCGTGCTCGACAAACTGGCTCTGGCGACACGGACGGCGGAAGTCGGCGCGGCGCGGGCCGCGGGCTGATTCCTTGTCCGTCCGCCGGTGGATCCGCGCGATCCCGCCAACGTCCCGATGGCGCTGTCCGAGTTCGAGCTGATCGATCGCTTCTTCCGCCGTCCCCCACGCCACGCCATCCTCGGTGTCGGCGACGATGCGGCGCTCGTCGCGCCGACGCCGGGCTGCGAGCTCGCGGTGTCGGTCGACATGCTGGTCGCCGGCAGGCACTTCTTCGCCGACGTCGATCCCGAGGCGCTCGGGCACAAAGCGCTCGCGGTCAACCTCTCCGACATGGCGGCGATGGGCGCCCGGCCTCGCTGGGCGCTCCTCGCCGGCGCGTTGCCCGACGCCGATCCGACTTGGCTCGCGGCATTCGCGCGCGGCTTCTTCGCGCTGGCCGACGCGTACGAGGTTGATCTGATCGGCGGCGACACGACCAAGGGCCCGCTCAATCTGTGCGTGACGATCCTGGGGGAAGCGCCCGCGGGCAAGGCGCTTCGCCGCAGCGGCGCGACGGCTGGCGACGCGATCTATGTCTCGGGTCGGCTGGGCGACGCCGCGCTCGCGCTGGCGCACCATCGGGGCCGCATCGTGCTCCCCGCCGACGAGCTGGCGGCATGCGACCAGGCGTTCCTCCGTCCGAAGCCCCGCGTCGCGCTTGGTGAACGGCTGCGAGGGCTGGCGACCGCGGCGATCGACGTCTCCGACGGTCTGGTCGGCGATCTCGGCCATATCTTCGACGCCTCGGGCGTCGGCGCGACCGTCGAGCTGGCCGCGCTGCCTCGATCGACTGCGCTCGATCGTCGTCTCGGCGGCGAGGATCGCGCGCTCGCGCTGGATTGTCTGCTCGCGGGCGGCGACGACTACGAGCTGTGCTTCTCGGCGCCCTCTCGCGCGGGTGCGGAGCTGGGCGCGGTCGCCGAGCAGCTCGATCTCGCGCTCACGCGTATCGGCAGCATCGAGGAACGCGCGGGCTTGGTCGTGCACGACGAGCATGGCCGCGCGCTGGAAACGCTGCCGACGGCGTTCGATCATTTCCTTGCCTGAACCGATGCGCCAGGCGCCATCGCTCAGGTTCTTGTTCTCGCATCCGGCGCATTTCATCGCGCTGGGGTTCGGCGCCGGGCTGTCGCCGATCGCGCCGGGGACGGTCGGGACGCTGGTCGCGCTGCCGCTCGCGGCCCTGTTGCGCGCGTACGCCAACGACCTGGGTTATCTGCTCGTCGTTGCGGTGTCGTTCGCCATCGGCATCTGGGCGGCGGATCGGACCGGTCGCGATCTCGGCGTGGCCGATCACGGCGCCATCGTATGGGACGAAGTTGCGGCGTTCCTGCTCGTGCTCTTCTTCGTCGG
>JBGPYP010000243.1:0-4153 GCA_041493285.1 Casimicrobiaceae bacterium | reverse complement strand
ATCCCGGCGCTCCTCTACTACGTCGCCGTGTTCTTCGCCGTGCACTTCGACGCGAAGCGGTACGGCCTGGCCGGTGTGCCCAAATCGGAGCTGCCGCGCTTCTTCAGGGTGATGGGCGAGCGCGGTCACCTGTTCGTGCCGATCTTCGTCGTGCTCTTCGGGCTGATACTCGGCTATTCGGCGCCGCTGTGCGCACTGGCGGGCGCGCTCGCCTGCATCCCGATCGCCCTGCTGCGCGCGAAGACGCGCGCGGGGATCGGTTGGCAGAACGTGGTCGGCGCGCTCATCGATGGCGCACGCAATACGCTTTCGGTCGCGATGGCGTGTGCTTGCGCGGGCATCGTCATCGGCTGCGTCACGATCACGGGGCTTGGCATCACCTTTACCCAGTTCGTGATCGTCCTGGCGCAGAGCTCGCTCGTGGCCGCGCTCATTTTGACCGCCGTTGCGGGCATCGTCCTCGGCATGGGCATGCCCACGACGCCGTCGTACATCGTCATGGTCTCGCTGCTCGTGCCCGCCGTCATCAAGCTTGGCGCCATGACGCCCGCGGCGCACATGTTCGCGTTCTATTTCGCGATCCTGTCGGCGATCACGCCGCCGGTCGCGCTGGCCGTGTTCGCGGCGGCGGGACTCGCCAAGTCGGACCTGTGGAAGACCGGCTGGGAAGCGGTGCGGATCGCGGCGCCGACCTACATCGTGCCGTTCATGTTCGTCTACGAGCCCTCGCTGATGCTGATCGGCGACTGGTTCACCAGCATCACGTCATCGGTATCGGCCGTGATCGGCGTCATGTGCCTCGCCGCCGGATTACAAGGCTATCTCCTGCGCGTGGCGAACTGGTGGGAGCGCATTTTGCTTGTGATCGCGGCGCTGCTGCTGATCAAGCCGGGCTACATCAGCGACGCGATCGGATTGATGCTGCTCGCGGTCGTAGTGGTCGCGCAGCGACTGCCGGTCCGCGCGACCGCGAAGTAGCGCGTCCCGTCGACGGAAAGCGGTCTGACGCCAGCGTCGCCGGCTACCTCCACAGCTCCACGCGTTCACCGCGTGCTCGCATCTCTCCGGCGCGCTTTTGCAGGTAGCGTTGAAACGACGGCTCGGCGCGATAGGCGCCGCTCGTGACATAGTCGAATGACGAGGCGAGATGAAATGGCCGCAGGTAGGCCTCGATGCGGAACACGTCCATGCCGGTCTCGTCGAAAAAGATCACGCTCGGCGTGTAGTTCACGCCGAGCTCGCGCGCCCAGGCCTGTGCCGAAGTCCTGCGGCCGGTGGGCGTCGTGAGCTCGGTCGGCGCGCCGAGCGCGAACCGCGCCACGTCGATACGCTCGACTTGCGCCAGCACCTCGGCGCGCCGGAATCCCTCCCGGTGCAACTCGTCGCAGGCCGAGCAGTCGGTCGTCTCGAACAGCACCGCCAGCGGCTTGTCTCCGCGCGTGCGCCGCAAGTCGTACGGTGGTCGCAGGAAGAACGGCTCGTCGTGCAGGCGCGGGCTCGCCGGCTCGCGAGCGGCGCCGGCGAGATAATCGGCCAGCGGTTGCGTATGCTCGAGCCGCCCGGCGACGTAATCGAGCACGGCCTCGAAGCGCTGCGGCGGATAATAGCCATTCAGGCGCACCACGACCGCGCCCTTCTCGTCGAAGAACAAGAGCGTCGGCGTGAACTGCACGTTCAGGAGGCGCGCGAGCTCCTTTTCCGGCATGACGCGCCCGTCGAGCCACGTGACTTCGCGATCGCCCCAGAGGTTGAGCGCGACGGCTACGAAATGCTGGCGCGTCTTCTCCACGATTGTGCGCTGGGAGAAATTCGTCGTCATGAGCTGCTTGCAATACGGGCAGCCGTCCTGGCCGAAATAGGCGAGCAGCCGCCGCCCATCGCGGGCCGCGTCGTCGATGTCTTCGCGAAAGTCAAGGAAGGTCGATGCGAACCAGGGCGGGATGTCGATCGCGTACTGACCGGGCGCCTGTGCGTACGCGCCGGAGATCGCCGTGCAGGTGATCCACCAGGCTGCAAGGAGTGTTCGCATTGTCGTTGACGCGTGCTGGAGCGCGGCAACGCGCCGCGCGAAAGCTTCGCGGCCACTAGTGTAACCCGCAGCATGCGGCGAGCCACCGAATTGCAAGGGCAGTGCTGCGGGAGTAGGCTCTTGCCCCTGCCAACGCGGAAGCCGTCATGCGGGTACGCCATCGAAGTTTTCTCGTCGTGCTCGGGCTGGGCGTCGCTATGTCCGCTTCATCGGCACCGAATCTCCTTTCGAATTCCCATTTCGACACCGACCTGTCCGGCTGGATCGTCGTCAACGATTCCTTTTTGCAGATGACGTTCGACGCGACGCTCGACGCGAATTCATCGCTCACTTCCGGCTCGGCCAAGTTCACCAAGGCCGCCGGAATGTCCTGTGTGCCGAACCTCTACCAGTGCGTCGGCGGATTGACGCCGGGGAAGCCCTACGATTTCGGCGGTTCCGTCTACATTCCCGGGGGACAGCCCGCGAACACCGACGCGTTCGTCGCCCTGGTCTGGTTCACCGGCGCGGCCTGCACCGGAAGCCGAATCGTCTCCCCGGCCGCAGGACCGGTGCTGACGCTCGGAGCCTGGACGGGCGCGTCGCAGATCGGCCAGGTCGCGCCCGCGGGAGTCACCAGCGCGGCGATGAACATCACCGCTTGTAACGCCGGGGGGCGGCGATACAGGCCAATTTCGACGAGTTGTTCCTCCAGGAAGGCAGCGCGATATCGCCTCTGGTCGACCTTTTCGTTATCGTGGAAGGGCCGATCCGCGTGCCCCCCGGCCTCCCCGTCCAGTATCGCGTGCGGGTGAAAAACCTCGGCCCCCAACCCGCGCTGGGGATCCGGGCCGGCGTGTATCTGCCCCCGGGGCTCGTCGGCGTCGTCGTCGCCGGCGGAGGCTCGTACGATCCGGTGCAAGGGTGGCTCTCGTGGCCCCTTTTCGATCAAATCGACGCCGGTGGCGAACAGGTATTCACCTTCACGCTGCCGGACCTCGTCAAAGGCAAAGGCTACGCAGTCGCGGCCATGCTCAACGGCGATACCGACTATTCGAACAATACGGTGGCGTTCCAACTCACGCCGGCCGCACCTACGGCGACGGCCATACCTGCTCTCGGGCCGTGGGGGTTCGGCGCACTGTGGTGGCTGCTGGTCGCGGCAGCGGCATTGCGATTCGCGCGGTCCCGCGACAGCATGTAATCCCGCGTCACGCCGTGTGCGCCCGACGACCGGAGCGCGCACGCGTGGAGAAACCGCCGCCCGACCCCATATTCGCCTTATGAACCCCGGCACCACCCGCCTCATCGTCGACGCGCTCGCCTTCGCCGCGTACAAGCACCGCCGCCAGCGGCGCAGGGACCCGGAGGCTTCGCCGTACATCAACCATCCGATCGCGCTCGCGCACGTGCTGTCGAACGAGGCGGGGATCACCAACGCGAAACTCCTCGCCGCCGCGATCCTGCACGATACGATCGAGGACACCGAGACGACCTACGAGGAGTTGCGCGAGCGTTTCGGCAAGACGATCGCGGGCGTCGTGCGCGAGGTGTCCGACGACAAGACGCTGCTCCGGGCCGAGCGCAAACGGTTGCAGATCGAGCACGCCGAGCACCTGTCGCGCCGGGCGCGGCTGGTGAAGCTCGCCGACAAGATCTGCAACGTGCGCGACGTGGCGGCGAATCCGCCGCACGACTGGCCGCTCGCCCGTCGCCGCGAATATTTCGACTGGGCGAAGGCGGTCGTCGATCGCATCCGTGGCACGCACAAGAAGCTCGAGCGCGCGTTCGACGAGGCGTACGCGGGACGGCCGTAGCGCGCCGGGACGGCGCGGGATGGTGCGCCACAATACGCACGCCTCCCGTCAACCGATCGGTTCGCACTCGCGTTAGTGGAGCCGATGTGTCAACGGAGATTACGCACATGACCGCAGCGACCGCTCTTTCCAGGTCGAGATTCATCGGCTCTCTCGTGCTCGCTCTCGCGCTGCTCGGCGCGCCCGTGGCCTCGTCGGCCGCGGTGTTCGTGTCGGTCGCGATCGCGCCGCCGCCGCTTCCCGTGTACGTGCAGCCGGACGTGCCGGGAGACGGCTATATCTGGGTACCGGGCTATTGGGCTTACGGTCCTTACGGCTATTACTGGGT
>JBGPYP010000025.1:0-14819 GCA_041493285.1 Casimicrobiaceae bacterium | reverse complement strand
GCGATAGTTTAATGGAAACCGGCCGCCGGGCCGACTGGCCTCGCGCGGAGCCCTTCGCTGCGGGCTCGCGTCGCCCCTTGCCGCGCCGGGTAGAATAGCCGCCGTCATGCTCGTCTTCGTCGTCCGACGCAGTCTCCAGGCCGTTCTGGTGCTGCTCATCATGTCGGTGCTGGTGTTCATCGGCGTGTACGCGATCGGCAACCCGATCGACATCCTGATCAACCCGCAGGCGGACCAGCAGGAGCGCGACCGCGCGATCGCCGCGCTCGGTCTCGACCAGCCGATGTGGGCGCAGTACGTGGTGTTCCTCTCCGGAGCCTTGCACGGCGATCTCGGCAAGTCCTTCGTACACAGCACGTCCGCGCTGGGGCTCATCCTCGAGCGCATGCCGGCGACGCTCGAGCTCGCGATCGTCGCGATGTTGATCGCCATAGCGCTGGGTATCCCGCTCGGGCTTTGGGCGGGCCTGAAACCGAACTCGGTCGCGGGTCGCTCGATCATGGCCGGCTCGATCCTGGGCTTCTCGCTGCCGACGTTCTGGGTCGGCCTGATGCTGATCATGGTGTTCTCGGTGATGCTAGGCTGGCTGCCGTCGAACGGGCGCGGGCCGACCACGCTGCTGTTCGGAATTCCGGTGAGCTTTCTGTCGCTCGAAGGCTGGCGGCACCTGGTCATGCCGGCGACGAACCTGGCGCTGTTCAAGCTCGCGCTGCTGATCCGCCTGACCCGGGCCGGCACGCGCGAGGCGCTGCTGCAGGATTACGTCAAGTTCGCGCGCGCCAAGGGACTCACGAACGCCCGCGTGATCGGCGTGCACGTGCTGCGCAACATCCTGATCCCGATCGTCACCATCATCGGTCTCGAGTTCGGCTCGGTCATCGCCTTCGCCATCGTTACCGAAACCGTGTTCGCGTGGCCGGGCATGGGCAAGCTCCTCATCGACTCGATCAATCTGCTCGACCGGCCGATCATCGTCGCGTATCTGCTGGTGATCGTGTCGATGTTCATCGTTATCAACCTCGTCGTGGACGTCCTCTACTCGACGCTCGATCCCCGCGTTCGTCTGACCGAGGCGAAAGGCTAGCGCCGATGGCGCGCGAAGAGTTGCCCTTCAAGCACCTGCTGTCGGACTTCGTCGCCAATCCGACCGCCGTGTTCGGATTGATCCTGCTCGGAATCATCGTTGTCACGGCGATCGCCGCGCCGCTAATCTCGCCGCAGAATCCGTACGACCTGGCGCAGCTCGATGTCATGGACGGGCGGCTGCCGCCGGGTTCGAAGACCGACGCCGGCGCAACGTTCTGGCTCGGCACCGACGACCAGGGCCGCGACATGCTGTCCGCGATTTTTTATGGGTTGCGCATCAGCCTCACCGTGGGCGTCGTGAGCACGGTTGTAGCACTTGCGATAGGGTTGGTTTTCGGGCTCACCGCGGCGTATTTCGGCGGGCGCACCGAGACCGTGATCATGCGCATCGCCGACATCCAACTCTCGTTTCCGGCGATTCTGATCGCGCTGATTCTGCTCGCAGTGCTGGGCCAGGGCACGTTCAAGATCATCGCCGCGTTGATCACCGTGCAGTGGGCGTACTACGCGCGGACCGTCCGTGGCGCCGCGCTGGTCGAGCAACGCAAGGAATATGTCGAGGCGGCGCGCTGCCTGGCGCTGTCGCCGCTGCGGATCGTGTTCCGGCACATTCTGCCCAACTGCCTGCCACCCCTGATCGTCGTCGCCACGGTGCAGGTCGCCGCAGCGATCGCGCTCGAGGCGACGCTTTCTTTTCTCGGCCTCGGGTTGCCGATCACGGAGCCTTCGCTGGGGCTCCTTATCGCTAACGGCTATCAGTATCTTCTGTCGGGGAAATACTGGATCAGCTTCTTCCCCGGCATCGCATTGCTGCTTACTATCGTCAGCATCAACCTCGTGGCCGACCAGCTCAGGGATGTGCTCAACCCGAGGCTCCAGCGGTGATTGCCCAGCCCACCTCGCCGGCGCTGACTTCGTTGCTCGGGACACTCGGCCATCCTCATTGGCTAATTTGCCAACTCCGGTGGCCTCGGCCTCATTTGGGAACTGAGGCGCCTTGTCATCATCCGGCGACTGCGGGCTGGAACCTCGGGGATGACTGAACCGTTGCTGCAGGTCGTCGGTTTGAGCACGCACTTCTTCACCCGGGCAGGCGTGGCCAAGGCAGTCGACGACGTGAGCTTCTCGGTCGGCCGCGGCGAGGTGCTCGGGCTGGTCGGCGAATCGGGCTCGGGCAAGTCGATGACCGCGTATTCGATCCTGGGCCTCGTCGATCCGCCGGGCCGCGTCGTCGGCGGCCGGATCCTGTTCGAGGGTCGCGATCTCGCTGCGCTGTCCGCCGAAGAGATGCGGCAGCTTCGCGGCAACCGCATCGCGATGATCTTTCAGGACCCGATGATGACGCTCAATCCCGTGTTGCGCATCGACACGCAGATGGTGGAGGCGATCCGCGCGCACGAGACGACTTCGGCTGCCGCGGCTCTCGAGCGCGCGCGCGAGGCGCTGGTCAAGGTCGGCATTCCCTCGCCCGACGAGCGGCTCAAGGCTTACCCGCATCAGTTCTCCGGCGGCATGCGGCAGCGCGTGGCGATCGCGATCGCGCTGCTCAACGGCCCGGATCTCGTCATCGCCGACGAGCCGACGACCGCGCTCGACGCGACCATTCAGGGCCAGATTCTCTACGCGATGCAGAAGCTCACCCGCGAGACCGGCGCGGCGCTGATCTGGATCACTCACGACCTGTCGGTGATCGCCGGGCTGGCCGATCGAGTCTGCGTGATGTACGCCGGGCGCATCGTCGAGCAGGGCGCCACCGCCGATGTGCTCAACGTGCCGCGGCATCCCTACACGCGCGGGCTGCTCGATTCGGTACCGGGGAACGCGACGCCGCGCGAGAAACTGAGACAGATCCAGGGCATGACACCGCCGCTCACCGAGTTGCCGTCTGGCTGCGCGTTTCGCCCGCGCTGTCCGTATGCGACGGCCGAATGCGGCGAGGCGCCCGAGACGCGCCCCTACGGCGCGGTCGGCCAGAGCATCCGCTGCTTCCATCCGCTGTCGTCGCCGATGCCGTGAACAGCTTGGCTCAACCCAATGCGCCCGGACCCGCCGACGCCGATCGTCTGGTTGCGGAGGCGATCGCATTGCGCCGCGCCGGCGAGCGGCAAGCGTCGGCTGCACGCTTCGAGCAGGCCCTGGCGCTGGCGCCCGAGCATCCGGGCGCGCTGACCTCCTACGCCATGTTGCTGCTCGATGCCGGCGACGTGCAATCTGCGCTGCGTCTCGCCGAGCGCGCCCTCGAGGCCGACCCCGGGCGCGTGTCGGCGCATCATGTCCTGGGTCGCGCCAAGTGCCAGGCCGGAGATCTCGCCGCGGGAATCGCATCGTTGCGCCGCGCCGTCGCGTTGCGTCCCGACGCCTTCGAAGTCGAGGTCGATCTTGGCAAGGCGTTGTTCGACGCGCTGGCGCTGGAAGACGCTGAGAGGCACCTCGCGCGTGCTCGCGATCTCGCGCCGCTGTCGGCCGAAGTGCACATCAGTGTGGGCAACCTGTATCGACGGCAGCACCGGCACGGCGAAGCGATTGCGGCCTATCGCCGGGCCATCGAGCTCGACCCCGGCATTCCGCAGGGGTACAACAATCTCGGAACGCTGCTCGCGGAGCTTGGCGACGCCGATGCTGCCGTCACGGCCCTTCGAGAGGCGCTCGCGCTGGCTTCCGACCGTCCGAGCACGTGGAGCAACGTGCTGCTGGCGTCGAGCTGGTCCGATCGCCTCCCCGCCGCCGAATTCGCGGCCGAACATCGCGCGTACGGGCGCCATTTCGGGACGCTGATCCGGCCGCTCGCGCCGATCGCGTTGCGTCCCCTCGAGGGCCGGCGGCTAAAGATCGGCTATGTTTCATCGGATTTTCGCGGCCACGCGGTGGCCGTGTTCCTGCAACCTCTGCTGGCGCATCACGATCGGCAGCGATTCGAGATCTACGGTTTCTACAATTTCCCGGCCGACGACGAGGTTACGGCGCACATCCGTACACTGGTCGAGCATTTTATCCCGGTCGCTGGACTTCCCGACGGCGAGCTGGCGGAGCGGATCCGGAAGGAAGGGATCGACATCCTGGTCGATCTCAACGGCCACACGGCGCATAACCGGCTGCCGCTGTTCCTGCTCAAGCCGGCGCCGATCCAGGTCACCTGGCTCGGCTATCTCGCGACGACGGGTCTTCCGACCATGGACTACCGCTTCACCGACGCGCGGGCAGATCCGCCAGGCCGCACCGAGGCGTTGCATACCGAAACGCTGTGGCGCCTCCCCGACAGTCTGTGGTGCTACGAGCCGTATCGCTTTGCGCCGGAGATCCTGCCATTGCCCGCGCTGCGAAATGGCCATGTGACGTATGCCAGCCTCAATAATCCGGGGAAGGTCTCGGCGACCATACTCGGGCTGTGGGCCCGGATCCTTCAGGCGGTCCCCGAGGCCCGGCTGCTCCTGATCGGGAGCGCGCTCGACGGCAGGACGGCCGAGCTGCAAGGCTTCTTCGCCGGCTGCGATGTCGATCCACGTCGCGTCGAGTTCCTCGCGCGGCAGTCGACGGAAGATTATCTCGCTCTGTACAACCGCGTCGACATCGCGCTGGATACGTGGCCCTGCGCTGGCGGGACGACGACCTGCGATGCGCTGTGGATGGGCGTTCCGGTGATCACGCTGGCGGGGGAACGCTCCTTCTCGCGCAGCGGTGCCAGCGTACTGACAACTGTTGGCGTACCGGAGCTCATCGCAGAAACGGGGGACGACTATTGCGCGAGGGCGGTGGCGCTCGCGCACGATCTGCCCCGGCTCGCGCTCTTGCGCGGCACGCTGCGCGACCGGGTCCGCGCGTCTCCCCTTGTCGATGCCGCGCGATTCGCCACGGCGATCGAGCAAGCGTACGTCGCCATCGCCGAGCGTGCTGTGGTGGGAGGCGCACAGTCGTGACCACGCCGGTGCCGTTGCTCGAGCTCAAGGGCGTCTCCAAGCGCTTCGTCAAGCCGCTCGACCTGGCCGCCCGGATCGCGAACCTCGCCGGCGCGGACGTCCGCGAGCAAGTCGTGCACGCGGTCGACAGCGTCGACCTTTCGATCGACGAGGGCGAGGTCGTCGGCCTGGTCGGCGAGTCGGGTTGCGGCAAGTCGACGCTGGGGCGGCTCGCGGTGGGGTTAATGCCGCTCTCCGCGGGAGAACGTTACTGGCGCGGAGAGCGGTGCGATGGCGATAGTGGCGCGCTGGCCCGCCGGCGACAGCTCAAAATGCAGATGATTTTTCAGGACCCCGACGCCTCGCTCAATCCGCGCTTGCGCGTGGTCGATATCGTCGGCGAGGCGCCGGTCTTTCACGGCCGGATCGGCGCGCGCCAGCAGATCGAGTATGTCGGCCTGCAGCTTAATCGCGTCGGACTCGATCCGACGCTGATGCGACGCTTCCCGCACCAGTTCTCCGGCGGACAGCGCGCCCGGATCGGCATCGCGCGGGCGCTCGCGGTCAAGCCCGAATTCCTGGTCTGCGACGAGTCGGTCGCGGCGCTCGACGTGTCGATCCAGGCGCAGGTATTGAACCTGTTCATGGATCTGCGCGCTGCGCTCAATCTCACCTATCTGTTCATCAGCCACAACCTCGGCGTGGTGCGGCACATCAGCGACCGCGTGGTGATCATGTACCTTGGGCGAGTGGTCGAGTCCGGGCCGACCGACGAGATCTTCGCGGCTCCCAACCATCCGTATACGCAAGCGCTGCTCGCCGAGGTGGGCAAGCTCGAACCGAAAAAGCGGAGCTTCATTCCGGTCAAGGGCGAAATCCCCTCGCCGCTGTCGCCGCCGTCCGGCTGTCACTTCCATCCGCGCTGCCCGTACGCGATGCCGCAGTGCCGGCGTCGCCCTCCCACGCTGCGGGAGATCGCGCCCGGCCGCTGGTCGGCGTGTTTTCTCAACGAGCCGGAGGAGTAGACCGATGCCGGCTCTTCGCCGTCACGATCCGGTCGGCCCGGCGCTGCCGCTGGTGCTCGATTCGCCGCATAGCGGCACGCACTATCCGGCCGATTTCGATCACCTGCCGCCGCGCGCGGTCGTCCGGCAGGCCGAGGATACGTACGTCGAAACACTTTTCGGCGCGGCGCCCGGCGCCGGCGCGACGCTGCTCGAGGCGCTGTTCCCGCGCGCCTACATCGACCCCAATCGGCACGTCTCCGACATGGATCCGGCCGTGCTGGCCGAGCCGTGGCCGGGCCCGCTCGCGCCGTCGCGCAAGACCGAACTCGGCATCGGGCTCGTCTGGCGGCTCGCGCACGGCGGCGTGCCGATGTACGCGCGCCCGCTCTCGGTGGCCGACGTCGAGCGGCGCATCGCCCTTTGCTACGAGCCGTATCACGCGGCGGTCAGCGCGGCGCTCGACGAGCGCCATCGCCGCTTCGGCGCCGTCTGGCACCTGAACTGCCATTCGATGCCCGCGGTCGGCGACGTCATGTCCGACGACCCGGGCCGACCGCGGGCCGAAGTCGTCCTCGGCGATCGCGACGCGACGACCTGCGAGCCGGAGTTCACGGCGTTCGTCGCCTCGACGCTGTCCGGAATGGGCTACGAGGTCGCGATCAACGACCCCTACAAGGGCGTCGAGCTGGTGCGCAAGCACGGGCGGCCGGCCGAGCCCAGACACAGCCTGCAGATCGAGATCAATCGTCGGCTGTACATGGACGAAACGACCTTGGAGAAGAGTGCGGGCTTCGCCGCGCTGCAGGCCGATCTCGCGCGCCTGGTCGAGGCGCTCGCCGACTACGTTCGCGCCCAAACCTAAGGAACCTGAGCGTGGCGGGGCGATTGGCCTGACCGCTTGACCGCCTGGGAGGCGCTTGCTACCTTGACGCCAACCGCACGGGGAGGCAAGAGCGCAGCGAAAGCGCCAAGTCCCGCCGCGACGCGGATTCGTGACCAAGGAGGAACCATGAAGGCATCATTCGTGCGCACCGTCGCGGCCGCGGCGCTCGCGCTATTCTCGTTCGTGCCGTCCGCGTTCGGTGCATACCCCGAACGCCCGATCACGATGATTGTGCCGTGGGGCGCCGGTGGCGGCACCGACGCCACCGCCCGCATCATCGGCGCGCTGCTGGAGAAAGAACTGGGCCAGCCGGTCAACGTCGTCAACCGGACTGGCGGCAGCGGCGTCGTCGGCCATGCCGCGATCGCGCAGGCCGCGCCCGACGGCTACACCATCGGCGTGGTGACGGTCGAAATCGGCATGATGCACTGGCAGGGCCTGACCGAGCTCTCCGGCGTGTCGTACACGCCGCTCGGGCTGGTCAACGCCGACCCCGCCGGATTGCAGGTGCGCGCCGACGCGCCGTACAAGAACGTCAGCGAGCTGGTCGCCGCGGTGAAGGCCAACCCGGGCAAGTTCAAAGCCTCCGGCACCGGCCAAGGCGGTATCTGGCATCTCGCGATCGCCGGTATGTTGCAGGACCTCAAGGTCGACCCCGCGAGCGTGCCCTGGGTGCCGTCGAACGGCGCCGCGCCGGGCCTGCAGGACCTGGTCGCCGGCGGTGTCGAGATCGTTCCCTGCTCGCTGCCCGAGGCACGCTCGCTGATCGACGCCGGCAAGGTGAAGAGCCTCGCGGTCATGGCCGATGCCCCAGCCGCGCTGTACCCCAATGTGCCGACGCTCAAGGCGGCCACGGGCAGCAGCTGGTCGATGGCGGCGTGGCGCGGTATCGCGGCGCCGAAGAACATTCCCGCCGAGGCCCGCGACAAGCTCGTCGCGGGGATCCGGAAGATCGTCGCCAGTAAGGACTACACCGACTTCATGGCCAAGCAGGGTTATGGCGTCATCTATGCGGGCCCGGAGGATTTCGCCAAATTCATGGCCAAATCCGACACCGATCTCGGCGCGACGATGAAGGCCGTGGGTATAGTGAAGTGACGCGGATGTCCGAGAGCAAGGCGCGAAGCGCCGCAGCGATCGGAGGCTCCCGCGCGAGCCCGCAGCGAGGGGCCCCACGCGCAGCGTGGGGATCGCGCGTGGCGAATCGCGGTAGCTGCCGACACAAAACGTTGTCACATTCGTGATGCGTTTGCAAGGAGGCAGCCGCGTCATCCCGGGCGAGCGTGCAGCGCGAGGCCCGGGGTCCGAGGTCACGAGGCGATCGCGTTCACGGTGCTAACTTGGGCCCCGGCCTGCGCCGGGGCGACAGCATCACGCCATGAAGTTTCGGGTCGAGCGGCATTTCCGGTGAAGATCAACGACGCCGTCTGGGGCGCGCTCTTCCTCCTGCTGAGCGTCGTCATTCTGGCCCATATCCAGAGCTTCCCGGCGATGTCCGGGCAGAAGGTCGGGCCGGCGCTCTTTCCCGGCGTCATCGCCGTGGCCTTGTCCGTCTGTGCGCTGATCCTGATCGCAAAGGGCATCGCGGCGCGTCGCCACGCTGGCGAGCGCGCGGCGTGGCTCGCTTCGGACGGCTGGATGCGCTCGCCGCGCCACGTGCGCGCATTCTTTCTGGTCATCGGCGTCAACGTCTTCTACATCCTCCTCGTCGATTGGCTGGGCTTCATTTTGACGGGCACCATTTACCTTGCGGTCCTGTTTGCGGTCTTCGGCGTGCGACTTCGAAACAATCTTCCGCTCGCGCTCATCGTCACGCTCGTGATCCACTACGCGTTCTACAAGCTGCTGCGAGTGCCGCTGCCCTGGGGCCTGCTGCAGAACTTGGCATGGTGATTGCGGCGCAGCCCGGGAGCGCGCAATGAGTCCCGCCTGGGCTCAGGCTTTCGGACTGGTCTTCGATCCGTACAACATTGTGGTGATGCTGGCCGCGGCGCTGTTCGGCTTGTTCGTCGGCGCGGTGCCGGGGCTGACCGCGACGATGGCCACCGCGCTGCTGGTCCCGGTCACGTTTTTCATGGCGCCGATACCCGCGATCGCGGCGATCGTGACCGCAACCGCGATGGCGATCTTTTCCGGCGACATTCCTGGCTGCCTGATGCGCATGCCGGGAACGCCCGCGTCCGCGGCATACACCGACGAGGCGTACGCGATGACCAAGAAGGGTCAGGCCGAGCTCGCGCTGGGTGCGGGGCTCGTCTTCTCGGCGCTGGGCGGACTGTTCGGGACGGCGGTGCTGATGCTCTTGGCGCCCGCGCTCGCCGAGTTCGCGCTCAAGTTCAGCTCGTTCGAATATTTCTGGCTGGTGCTGCTGGGACTCACCTGCGCCGTATTCATCACCTCCGACCGCCCGCTCAAGGGTTTCGTCACCTTGATGCTGGGCCTGCTCGTCGCCTGCGTCGGCCTGGGTAATCCGGCGGCGTTTCCGCGCTTCACGTTCGGCAGCACCGAGTTACTCGGCGGCATCGGCATGATTCCGATGATGATCGGCATGTTCGCGATTTCGGAGATCATCCGCTACGCAGTCGACACCGAACCTCAACTGCAGATCGTCGACAAGCCGATCGGCAACGTGTTCAAGGGCATGTGGCAGCTTACCAAGAAATACCCGGTGCAGATCGTGCGCGGCAACGCCGTAGGCACGCTGATCGGCGCACTGCCCGGCGCGGGTGCCGACATCGCCGCGTGGATCTCCTACGCGATCAGCAAACGGTTTTCGAAGGAGCCCGAAAAGTTCGGCACCGGCCACGTCGAGGGCATCGTCGAGTCCGGCTCCGCCAACAACAGCGCGCTCGCCGGCGCGTGGATTCCGGCGCTGGTCTTCGGCATCCCTGGCGACTCGATCACCGCCATTGTCATCGGGGTGCTGTACATGAAGAACATGAACCCGGGACCGTCCTTGTTCACCAACAACCCGCAGAACATCTACGCGGTCTACCTGCTGTTCATCATCGCCAACCTGATGATGATCCCGCTCGGTTGGTGGTGCATCAAGGTTTCCAAGCAGATATTGAAGGTGCCACGGTCGGTGCTCATGCCAGTGATCATGCTCTTCTGCGTGGTCGGCGCGTTCGCGATCAACAACACGCCATTCGACGTAACGGTGATGCTCGTCGCCGGCATCGCCGCGTACTTTCTCGAGGCCAACGGCTTCCCGGTCGCGCCCGCGATCCTTGGCGTCGTGCTCGGAGGGATGCTCGAGCAGAACTTCATCACCTCGATGATCAAATCCGACGGCCATCTGTCCGCGTTTTTCGAGCGGCCGATCGCGGCAACGCTCGGGGCGATGACGTTGGCCGTCTGGTTCCTGCCGCTGCTGCTGCGTCGGCTTAGGCAGCTCGCCGGCATAGGTGAGTCCGCAGCGCAGGCCGAGGCCCGGCTGCCGCATCGCCCTGCCCCATAGCCAGGGGGCCATGCTGCGGCGCAGCACGTTGACCCCGCCTGAACCGGCGGGGTAAAATTCAACGGTTTAAGCGGGTTCCCGCCGTCCGTCGCGGGTCGCGGTCTCCTCGGGTGCGCCATGCGCGGCAAGCTCGTCGTCGGCAACTGGAAAATGAACGGCGGCTTGCAGCAGAACGATGCGCTGCTCGCGGACCTGCGCGCTGGCTGGATGGCCCCGCCCGGGCGAGAACTCGCGGTGTGCGTTCCCTATCCGTATCTGTGGCAGGCACAGGCCGCACTGTCGGGTTCGGCGATCGCCTGGGGCGCACAGAACGTGAGCGAGCATGCGGCCGGTGCGTTTACCGGCGAAGTGTCGGCGGCGATGGCCGCTGAGTTTGGGTGTCGCTACGCGATCGTCGGCCACTCGGAGCGGCGGACGTTGTTTGGCGAGACCGATGCTGCGGTTGCGGCCAAGGCGGTTGCGGCGCTGGCGGCGGGCTTGACGCCGATCGTGTGTGTCGGCGAGACGCTTGCCGAGCGCGAAGCGGACGCGACCGAGACGGTCGTGTTGCGGCAGCTCGATGTCGTGGTCGCGGCGCTCGGGCCGCGGCTCTCCGCGGCGGTGGTGGCGTACGAGCCGGTTTGGGCGATTGGCACCGGGCGGACTGCGAGCCCGGCGCAGGCGCAGGATGTGCATCGGCTGTTGCGGGCGCGGCTCTCCGCCGCGGATGTCGCGGCGGCGGACGTGCCGTTGCTGTATGGTGGGAGCGTGAAGGCGGATAACGTCAAGGCGCTGTTCGGATGTCCGGACATCGACGGCGGGTTGGTCGGCGGCGCGTCGCTCAAGGCCGACGAATTTTTGGCGATCGCGCGTGCCTAATGAGCTTCCGGGCGCGCGACGCGGCAAGCGGCAAGGATTAACGAATGATTTGGGAAACGGTTCTGTTGGCGGCGCACGTGCTGGTCGCGGCCGCGCTGGTCGGGTTCGTGCTCTTGCAGCACGGCAAGGGCGCGGACATGGGCGCGGCATTCGGCAGCGGCTCCTCCGGAAGCCTCTTCGGCGCCGCCGGCTCCGCCAACTTCCTGTCGCGCACGACGGCGATCCTGGCGACCGCCTTTTTCCTGTCGAGCCTCGGGCTGACTTATTTTGGCTCGATACGCGCCGGCCCGAAAGACATCATGAAGGAAGGCGCGACGCCGACGACGTCCCAGCCCGCGGTCAAGGACACCCAGGAGAGCAAGCCGAGCGACGTACCGCAGGGAGCCGCGCCGGCTGCAGCCGCTGCTGCGCCCGCGGCGCCAGCGACCGAAAGCAATTCGAAGCCGGGCGACGTACCGAAGTAGGCAGTCGCCGACGTGGTGGAATTGGTAGACACGCTGTCTTGAGGGGGCAGTGGCGTTAGCCGTGTGAGTTCGAGTCTCACCGTCGGCACCAGAACCAAGAAAGAGCGCCGCTGGCGCCCGGGTCGTGCGAGCAGGGGGAAGGCAGGTTGCGGCGTGGGCGCAACCGGCGAACTGAGGGCTTCATCCGATCATGCTGGAACAGTACTTCCCGATCCTGCTCTTCATCGTCGTCGGCATCGGCGTCGGCTTTATGCTGCTCGCTGTGGGCAAGGTCATGTCGCCGAACCGCCCCGACCCGGAGAAGCTCTCGCCGTACGAGTGCGGCTTCGAAGCCTTCGAGGATGCGCGCATGAAGTTCGACGTGCGCTATTACCTGATCGCGATCCTGTTCATCCTGTTCGATCTCGAGATCGCGTTCCTCTTTCCCTGGGCGGTGGTACTCCCCGACATCGGCGGCTTCGGTTTCTGGTCGATGATGATCTTCCTCGCGATACTGGTGATCGGCTTCGTCTACGAGTGGAAGAAGGGAGCGCTCGAATGGGAGTAGCGATGGGCGCCAGGAAGCAGGGGCGCGCCGGAGGGCGGAGGCGCGAAGCGCGCGACCCCGTAGGCGCGCCTATGGCCGCGCTCGCCGGCCTGGCCTTCGGCGGTCTACGGCTCGCGCGGCCCCGGCCGCAGGCCGGGGATGCGACTAGGCGACCAGCGCAGCCCGCCGACACACGACGCACCGTCTGCCGAAGGTGGTGTGAGGAGGCGGGATTCGTCACGGAGATGCGGCATGTCCCTTGAAGGCGTCCTGGAGAAGGGTTTTGTCACGACGTCGCTCGACGCCCTGATCAACTGGGCCCGCAACGGCTCGATGTGGCCGATGACCTTCGGGCTTGCGTGCTGCGCGGTCGAGATGATGCACGCCGGCGCCGCGCGCTATGACCTCGACCGCTTCGGCGTGGTCTTCCGCCCCAGCCCGCGCCAGTCCGACGTGATGATCGTCGCCGGAACGCTGTGCAACAAGATGGCGCCGGCGCTGCGCAAGGTCTACGACCAGATGGCCGAGCCGCGCTGGGTGATCTCGATGGGCTCCTGCGCTAACGGCGGTGGCTACTACCACTATTCGTACTCGGTCGTACGTGGTTGCGACCGCATCGTCCCGGTCGACATCTACGTCCCGGGCTGCCCGCCGACTGCCGAGGCGCTGATCTACGGCATCCTGCAGCTCCAGAACAAAATCTGGCGCACGAACACGATCGCGCGTTGATGGCCACGAAGATTGAGACGCTCGCCGCCGCGTTGCCGGTGGCGCTGGGCGAGAAGCTGCAGAGCGTCACGACGGCTTTCGGCGAGGTCACGGCGGTCGTCTCTGCCGCGGGGCTGGTCGACGCGATGTGCGCGCTGCGAGACCAGCCCGAGCTCCGCTTCGAGACCCTGATCGATCTGTGCGGAGTCGACTACTCCGCGTACGGCAGAACCCGGCCCGACATGGAGTACTTCGGCTCGGACGCCACGCCCGCCGAGCCGCAAAATCCGCGCAAGCACGAGAAGCGCTTCGCGGCGGTGTACCACCTGCTGTCGCTGGCACACAACTGGCGATTGCGAGTACGCGCCTTCGCGGCGGACGACGATTTTCCGGTCATGCCCTCCGTGATCGACGTCTGGCCCTCCGCCAACTGGTACGAGCGCGAGGCGTTCGATTTCTTCGGCATCGTTTTCACCGGGCACCCGGATTTGCGGCGGATCCTGACCGACTACGGGTTCGTGGGCCACCCGTTCCGCAAGGACTTTCCGGTCTCCGGTCACGTGGAAATGCGCTACGACCCGGAGCAGGGGCGGGTGATCTACCAGCCGGTGAGCATCGAGCCGCGCGAAGTCGTGCCGCGGATCATCCGCGAAGGCCATTACGCGGACAGCGAATGATGTGGTTATCCAAGCTTAGCCGTGGCTGAGATCCGCAATTACACGATGAACTTTGGGCCGCAGCACCCCGCGGCTCATGGCGTGCTTCGCCTCGTCCTCGAACTCGACGGCGAGGTGATCGAGCGCGCCGACCCGCACATCGGGCTGTTGCATCGGGCCACTGAAAAGCTGGCCGAGTACAAGACGTACGTCCAGTCGCTGCCGTACATGGACCGGCTCGACTATATTTCGATGATGTCGAACGAGCACGCGTACTGCATGGCCATAGAGAAGCTGCTCGGCATCGAAGTGCCGATCCGCGCGCAGTACATCCGGGTGATGTTCGACGAGATTACCCGCATTCTGAATCACCTGCTGTGGCTGGGCGCGCACTCGCTCGACGTCGGGGCGATGACGACGTTCCTCTACTGCTTCCGCGAGCGCGAAGATCTGATGGACGTGTACGAAGCGGTGTCGGGCGCGCGCCTGCACGCGGCGTATTACCGGCCGGGTGGCGTGTATCGCGACCTGCCCGACCGGATGCCGCAGTACCAGGTTTCGCCGATCCATAATGCGAAGGCGACCGCGCGGCTCAACGAGAACAGGCGGGGGTCACTGCTCGACTTCATCGAGGATTTCACCGATCGCTTTCCAACCTACGTCGACGAGTACGAAACGCTGCTGACCGAGAACCGGATCTGGAAGCAGCGCACGGTCGGCATCGGCGTGGTCACCGCCGAGCGCGCGAAGGCGCTGGGCTTCACCGGCGCGATGCTGCGCGGATCCGGCGTGCCGTGGGACCTGCGCAAGAAGCAACCGTACGAGGTCTACGACCGGATGGATTTCGACATCCCGGTCGGCACCAACGGCGACTGCTACGACCGCTACCTCGTGCGCGTTCAGGAATTTCGCGAGGCCAACAAGATCATCCGCCAGTGCATCGATTGGCTGCGCGAGAACCCGGGGCCGGTGATGATCGACAACCACAAGATCACGCCGCCATCGCGCGAAGCGATGAAGTCGAACATGGAGGAGCTGATCCACCACTTCAAGCTCTTCACCGAGGGCATGCACGTGCCGGAGGGCGAGGCGTACGCGGCGGTGGAGCATCCGAAGGGCGAGTTCGGCGTGTACATCATCTCGGACGGTGCCAACAAGCCGTATCGCCTCAAACTGCGCGCGGCGGGGTTCGCGCATCTCGCGGCGCTCGACGAGATGTCGCGCGGGCACATGATCGCGGACGTCGTCGCGATCATCGGGACCCAGGACATCGTCTTC
>JBGPYP010000201.1:0-4881 GCA_041493285.1 Casimicrobiaceae bacterium | reverse complement strand
TATGTCGTGCCGTCGGACAAGCTAGGCCACGAGGTTGCCAAGCTCTTGATCGAGCCGTCCGCGACGCGCGACCGTCTGACCGGCGGCATGTACCTTCCGAAAGCCGACGGCGAGGTCATCCGGACCATCGAGTCCGCCGTCGAGGCGACGCTCGTCGCCGAGCCGATCGAGGCGCGCATCCGCGAAGCGCAGAAGGCGGGGCGCTTGCGGGTCAAGGTCGGGGAGGACCGTGTGGCCGCAGCACAGGCCGCGAACGTCATCACCGCGGATGAGTCTTCCATCGTGCGCAAGGCGAAGCGGCTGGTCGACCAGGTGATCCGCGTCGACGATTTCGCGCAGGACCTGGGCGTCTCGGAGATGCGCCCGCCAACGGTGGCGCTCCCCTCGGAAGAAGCCGTCGCGCGCAAGGCGGCGGCGTAACGTCGACCGTGCTGAAGCCTTTTTTCATGGAATCGTCGAGGCAGCCATGAGCCAGCCCATTTTCGTCGTCGATGGCGCACGAACGCCGTTCCTCAAGGCGCGCAACCGCCCGGGACCCTTCGCCGCGTCCGATCTCGCCACGCAAGCCGGGCGGGCAGTGCTGATGCGGCAGCGCTTCGCGCCGGACCAACTCGACGAGGTGATCCTCGGCTGCGCGAGTCCCTCGCCCGACGAGGTCAATATCGGCCGCGTGGTCGCGCTGCGCATGGGCTGCGGGCAGAAAGTCCCGGGCTGGACCGTGATGCGCAATTGCGCCTCGGGGATGCAGGCGCTCGACTCGGCGATCGCCAACATCCGCTGCGGCCGCTCGGACCTGGTAATGGCGGGCGGCGTCGACGCGCTCTCCCGCGCCCCGCTCCTCTACTCCGAGAAGATGGTGCTCTGGTTCGCACGGTTCTCCACTGCGAAGAGCTTCGGCGAAAAGGCTGCCGCCTTTCTCAAACTCAACCCAGCGGCGGCGCTCACGCCGATCATCGGCGTCATGAAAGGCCTCACCGACCCGATGGTCGGCCTGCTCATGGGCCAGACCGCGGAAAACCTCGCGTTCCGGTTCGGCATCACGCGCCGCGAGATGGACGAGTTCTCGGCAGAGAGCCACCGCCGCGTGCTCGCCGCGCAGAAGGCCGGCCATTACGCCGGCGAGATCGCGCCGTTGTTCGACGCCGACGGCAATCTGTACGAGGCCGACGACGGCGTGCGCGAAGACTCGACGCCCGAGAACCTCGCCAAACTCAAGCCGTTCTTCGATCGCAAGTACGGCAACGTCACCGCCGGCAACAGCTCGCAGATCACCGACGGCGCGGCATGGCTGGTGCTGGCGTCCGAAACCGCCGTGGCGAGATATCAATTGCCGGTCCTGGGCACGATCGTCGACAGCGAATGGGCCGGGCTCGATCCGGCACAAATGGGCTTGGGGCCGGTGCACGCGGCGACGCCGCTGCTCAAGCGGCACGGCCTTGAGCTCGCCGATGTCGACGCCTGGGAAATCAACGAAGCATTCGCCGCGCAGGTGATCGCGTGCCTGCGCGCGTGGGCCGACGACGCGTATTGCAAAGCCGAGCTGGGTCTCGAGCGCGCGCTGGGGCCACTCGATCAGGCGAAGCTCAACGTCGACGGCGGCGCGATCGCGCTCGGACATCCGGTCGGCGCGTCGGGAGCGCGGATCGTGCTCCACGTGCTCAACGTGCTCAAGCGCACCCAGGCTAAGCGCGGGCTCGCCGCGATCTGTATCGGCGGGGGCCTGGGCGGCGCGATGCTGGTCGAGAGAGCTTGAGACCGGGACCCTTGACGATGAATCCGGATCCGCAGCATTGGAAGCTCGAGCGCGACGCCGACGGCATCGCCTGGCTCGTCTTCGACAAGGCCGGCGCGTCGACCAATACCCTGTCGGCTGACGTGTTCGAAGAGCTTCGCGCCGTTCTGCGCGAGCTCTCGAGCGCGCCGCCCGAAGGTTTGGTCATCCGCTCGGGCAAGGACAACGGCTTCATCGCCGGCGCCGACATCCAGGAATTCGAAGGGATCAAGACGGTCGACGATGCGCTCGCGATCGTCAGGCGCGGCTGGGAGGCGTTCAACGAGCTCGCGGCGGCGCCGTACCCGACGCTCGCGTTGGTGCGCGGATTCTGCCTCGGCGGCGGGTTGGAGCTCGCGCTCGCGTGCCGCTATCGCGTAGTGGTCGACGACCCGAGCACGCGTCTCGGCCTGCCCGAGGTGATGCTGGGCATCGTGCCGGGCTGGGGCGGCATACGTCGTCTGCCGCGGCTCGCCGGCGCGCCCGCTGCGCTCGACCTGCTGCTGACGGGGCGGACGATCGACGCGCGCCGGGCCAGGAAGCTGGGCATCGCCGACGAGTGCGTGCCGCCGCGCATCATGATGAACGCCGCGCGCGGCGTGCTGCTCGCAGCACCCTCGCCGCGGCACGTGCCGTTCCCGTTGTCGGTCACGTTGAATCCGCTGATCCGGCCGATCGTGGCCGCGCAGGCGAGAAAGCAGGTCGCCGCGCGCGCGCGCCGCGAGCACTACCCCGCGCCGTACGCGATCCTCGACATCTGGGTCAAGCACGATGGCGACGCGCTCGCGCTGCCGGCGTCCGATCAGGCGTCGATCGCGCATCTGATCCAGACGCCGACGGCGATGAACCTGATCCGCGTGTTCCGGCTGCAGGAGCGGTTGAAGGCATTCGGCCGCGACGACGCGTCCCCGGCCAAGCACGTGCACGTCGTCGGCGCGGGCACGATGGGCGGCGACATTGCGGCCTGGTGCGCGCTGCGCGGCCTGACGGTGACGCTGCAGGATCAGACTGCCGAACAGCTCAAGCCGGCGCTGCAACGCGCCGCGAAGCTCTTCGCAGACCGTCTCAAGGATCTGCGGCGTGTGCGCGACGCGCTCGATCGCCTCGTGCCGGACGTCGCTGGGGACGGCGTGGCGCGCGCCGACGTGATCATCGAGGCGATCTTCGAGAATCTCGACGCCAAGCGCGCGCTGTTCACCGCGCTCGAGGCGAAAGCGAAGCCGACCGCACTTTTGGCCACGAACACGTCGAGCATTCCGCTCGAGCAGATCGGCGCCCCGCTCAAGGACCCCGCGCGGCTGATCGGGCTACACTTCTTCAATCCGGTGCCGCGCATGATGCTCGTCGAGATCGTCGTCGGCGCGAACACCCGCGGCGAGCTGGTGCCGCGGGCCTCCGCCTTCGCGCGGCAGATCGACAAGCTGCCGCTGCCGGTGAAGAGCGCGCCCGGGTTCCTCGTCAACCGCGTCCTCGCTCCGTATCTCATGGTAGCGATGCGTTGCGTCGACGAGGGGCTGGCCGCGGAGACGATCGACGAAGCCGCGCTCGCGTTCGGCATGCCGGTCGGGCCGATCGAGCTTGCCGACACCGTCGGGCTCGACATCTGCCTCGCCGTCGGCAAGATGCTGGGCGACGGCGCAGAGCCGCCGAAGAAACTCTCCGATCTGATCGCCGCGGGCCATCTCGGGCGCAAGACCAAGCGGGGGTTTTATGACTGGTCGACGGGGAAAGCTCAAAAAAGTGCCTCCGGGAGCGTGCCGTTGGGGCTAGTGGATAGACTGATCCAGCCATTCGTCGCCGAGGCCAAAGCCGCGCTCGCGGACGGCATCGTGGCCGACGCCGACCTGGTCGACGCGGGTGCGATCTTCGGCACGGGCTTCGCGCCGTTCCGCGGCGGCCCATTGCACTATGCTGCGAGTGCCGGCTCCCGGCCGCCCTCTGCTAGCATAGGCTCCAAACCGCAAGCATAAGAACCGGCCGCAGGGAGGAGATTGTGGACAGGATCTGGCTGAAGTCGTATCCGAAAGACGTCCCCGCCGAGATCGACATCAACGCCTACGCGTCGGTGCGCGACGTGTTCGATCGCGTCGTCGGAGAGTTCGGCCCGCGGCCGGCGTACACCTGCATGGGCAAGTCGATCACCTTTGCCGAGCTCGACGCCAAGGCGGCCGCGTTCGGAGCGTTCCTGCAGGGGCACGGGCTCAAGAAGGGCGCGCGGGTCGCGCTGATGATGCCCAATATCCTGCAGTACCCAGTGTGCCTGTTCGGCATCCTTCGCGCCGGATGCACGGTCGTGAACACCAACCCGCTGTACACGCCGCGCGAGCTCGAGCACCAGTTGACCGACAGCGGCGCCGAAATGATCGTCGTCGTCGAGAACTTCGCGCACACGGTGCAGGAGGTCGTCGGCAGGACCGCGGTCAATCAGGTCATCGTGACCAGCATCGGCGAGATGCTCGGGCTGAAAGGCATTTTGGTCGATTTCGTGCTGCGCCACGTGAAGAAGATGATCCCGCCGTGGAGCCTGCCGGGCTCGATGCGGCTGTCCGAGGCGCTGGCCGAAGGGGGCCGGCGCAAGCTCGAGCATGTGCCGATCACGCACGAGGACATCGCGTTCCTGCAATACACCGGCGGCACGACCGGAGTGGCCAAGGGCGCGATGCTGCTGCACCGGAACATGATCGCCAATCTGCTGCAGGCCGGCGCTTGGGTAAAGCCCTTCCTCGGCAGCGAGCGCCACGTCATCCTCACGCCGCTGCCGCTCTATCACATCTTTTCACTCACCGCGAACTGCCTGATATTCATGACGCTCGGAGCCGAGAATGTGCTGATCACCAATCCGCGCGATATTCCCGGGTTCGTTAAGGAGATGGGCAAACACCGGTTCACGGCGCTCACCGGCGTCAACACCCTGTTCAACGCATTGCTCAACAATCCGGACTTCGCCAAAGTCGATTTTTCGACGTTGCGGATGACGCTCGGCGGCGGCATGGCGGTGCAGAAGGCGGTCGCCGAGCGCTGGAAGCAGGTCACCGGCGTGCCGCTGATCGAGGCGTACGGACTGACCGAGACGTCTCCCGCCGCGACGATGAACCCGCTCGACCTTCCCG